>JBOFQC010000916.1:0-4071 GCA_051660725.1 Thermoguttaceae bacterium | reverse complement strand
AGTCGTTTATCACATCTGTTGACTTGGCGGTTGTTGGTCTTGTGCATAATTTGTCTTTGCGACCCTTCAGTAGAAAATATCTCACCTTTTCTTCTTGGGCAATTTTGACTTCTTCTGCTACACCTTTTGCCAAATGGGTTTTTTCACCGCAAATGACAATCACAACGTCACAAGACTTAATTCTCCGACGAGCGGATTCTTTCCACCTTTGGTCAATTGCCTCCTGTATGGTCATGTTGAAAATTTCAAATGGCGAATCTGAATTTTTTGCCTGTCCCTCCAAAAGGGTTTTTAAATCTTTGTCGTTGTCATAGTCAAAACTAATGAATGCTCGAACTTTAGTCATCGTTTTTTCTCCTGTAAAAATGTTTTTTTTGGCTGGTATCTTACCAACCAACCAACAGAACTAAATCCTACATGATAATTGTACTTGATCTGCAATAAATGTCAAACCTCGCCACTCATCAGACGCGGTAATAACGTGTCTCGGAGCGAGGCGAGAACACGGGATTGTAAAGCATTGATTTTCAAGCATTCGGCAATTGGTTGGATAGTTTCGGAAAAATCGTCCAACTTGCTTTGTGCGGGCTGTCCAATCAAATAGTTCAATAGCACGTCGTTTTGCACACGCTGCCTCCCGCTGGAACCCGTCATACTCCTAATAGCAAATTGCAGGAAATCATCATGGCGAGCCAACAGATAGCACCAAAAAGGATGAACATTAATTTTGGGACGCATGATGATAAACTCAGTCGATCCCCATGCAATCTCATCTGGTTCGAGAAAATCAACATAAGCCGCTTTACCATTTTCGAGACATGGTGTTATACGAGCAAGAAGTGTATCGCCATTTGTAAACTTTGTTCCTGAACCGAATGGTCGTAACCGCCAATTCGTGGGTTGGTGAAGCGTATTGCTAACATTACTCATCTCAACATACCGGGCAGTTTCTCCTTTTGCCAATGAACGAGAAGGGTTAATCTCGATAATTTCTGACAACGATTGTTGATGTGCAGACTTACAATCGACGAACCAGTTTTTGAAGATGGCGGCGGCTTGGGCTTCGAGGTTCGCGCTCATCCGCCGATTCAGTTCGATCTTCGCGTCCAAACAACCCAAAATCCCCGCGATTCGCCGCTGTTCGGGAAGCGGAGGGAGCGGGAACTCAAATCCTGCGATTTGCTTTGCGCTAATATGTGGAATGGATGTGCCAGTTTGGATTGCTTTTATGTAACGACAAAAAGGTTGCGAACTAATAATATAACGTAAAAATTGCTGATAAGCCGTACATTTAGAACGTAATCTAGCCACTCGCTGCACTAACAAACAGGGCAGATCAAAATGTGACACCACAACCCAGTTTTCTCCAATTCGTGAACCATCCATTCCGATGAGAACATCCCCATCCCTTAGTTGATAAGGTTCCAAATTAGGTGTTGCGTCCTGCCAATATCTGGTTTTATCCTTCCCCCAATCAAACTCCCCTCTTTTCACATTATCTCCACGCGCAAGCCGGATACCTGGCTCATCACAAAATTCTTTGCTTTTGAATGGAAATCCAGTGAAAATATCAACATGATCGCCCAATTTAACGGTTTTCCAGTTTTTCATTTTATTCGGCATCCTTTCCCTTGCGATGTTTTTTGGTGGGCGACGGTTTTGCTTTTTCGGCAACTTGCCTCAAATCGTTTTCAAGCTCGCTTAAACTCGCAATCCGTTCTTCTTCGCGCAGTCTGCCACGCAATTTTTCCAGTTGCGCTGCGCTGACTTCCTCGGCAAGTGCATGGGTGATTTTTCCCGCATGAGTCAGTAATTCCCGTCCATTGAGCGAAACAATCGCGTCGAGTTTGGCGATCCAGTCGCTCATCGTCATAGCGATCTGTTGCTGGGCTTGCGCTTCGGCAAACGCTAAATACTGTTCCACCAACAAACCGAGAGCCTTCATTTCGTCGGCAGAAAGGTAATTTTTCGCCGTGACCGCATCTTGTTTGGTGATTCGTCGTTCGTTTTTTTTGTCGTAAGATTGCATTCCCATAAACGGCAATTCGGCATTGGCTCGGCGGGCGACAAGTTCCGCCGCCGTTTGCTTGCTGATTGCCCAAAGGAGTTTGTTCTGTACGATTTTGAAAAATTCGATGGTTTTTTCATCGCGTGGGTCATAATCGACGCTGGTCGTGTAAATGTCTTTGATTTTCTGGTAAAAAATCTTCTCGGATAACCGTATTTCTCTGATTCGCTCTTGCAACTCATCAAAATAGGTCATGTTTCGACCTGTTTTCATCCGCTCATCATTCAAGGCAAATCCTTTGATGATATACTCTTTCAGCACACTGGTTGCCCAGATTCGGAATTGTGTCGCTTGGAAACTATTCACTCTGTAGCCGACCGCAATGATGGCATCGAGATTGTAATGTTTCAGGTTTCGAGAAACCTGCCTCGTCCCCTCCAAACGAACTACTAAGAAATCTTTAGTAGTTGCCGCTGCGGTCAATTCGCCGCTTTCGTATATGTTTGCCAAATGTTGGATTACATTTTCTGACGTACATCCGAACAATTCCGCCATTGCCGCTTGCGTGAGCCAGACGGTTTCGTGTTCGAGCTGGACGTTGATATGTACCCCCCCATCTTTCGTCTGGTAAATGATGATTTCGTTCTTGTTTTCAGATTTCATTGTTCACTCCCGCGCTTGTGTTCCACTACAGCTTTTATTTTTTTCATACCAGACTATGCCGTGTTTGTCGATGTGTTTGCGTAATTTTTCATTCGTGACGGTGTCATATATCAACACGTCTGCCGCTGCGGCATAGGCAGTTCTTCAATTTAACGCTTTTTCGTAATTTTCAAGCCGCTGTTGCCAACGTATTTCGTCCGTGTTCATGAGTAGTTCCTGTTGCTTATGTTGAATTTCACTTCGCCTTGTGCTTTCATGCTATGTTTCTATTGGTTATTTTGGCAGCCCTTTTCTTCGGGTTTCGGGTCGACACCCAAGTCTTGACGTATATGTAAAACGAGCCATTCGATTTCCTCGTTTATTTGATTCCATTTTTCCTCTAATATCGTTTTAGCCAAATGGTTTTCATCTCTGAGTATTTCACGCAACTGCTTTATTTGTTCGTTAACGCAAGCGTATCTTCTTGCAATGTCGCGGTTGCCATAGAGATGAGCAAGAGTATCTAGTCTGGGAGCTTCACGCAGCGCAGCTTGCATTTTTGGTGCAAGTTCCTGCCTCACCATTCCCGTTGTATCCCTTTTGATTTCGTCCCATGCAATGAAACTTTCCGAAAACGTACACAATATTTCCATTAGCTTATCATACGCCTCTTCTTTTTTTACATAGATGTGATTAGCACGTTCTCTTTGATACTTCCGCTCATCATTTTCTAAATCCCACTTTCGCTGACGTTCAGCGCGAGCAGAATCATATTTATATTGTAAGAAACTAGTTATGATAGCAACAATACCGCCGCCAATGATTCCCCAAAATGCTTCACTCATTTATCTTTTCTCCTCAAAACTCGGCTGTACGTTTTTTTAATTATTTCCCACCGTTTTATTTATCAGCGATTCTTGCATTTTCTCGAATTAGGTATAAAGGTACAAGGTGAATCTTACCCTATTCATCTTCGATGTACACCTTGCCACCAGGTTTACCAGCGGCATTTGGTACATGATCGGCGCGTACTATCTTACACACACCATAATGAATACAACCTTCGTGATATGTAATTTTTGTACCAACATGTGGTAATTCAGGCCAACCAGTTGTTTCAAGTTCCATTTTTCTATTATCCAAGCAATAAATTTTTCATAACAATCGCTACTATTTACACAATGTAATGAGTTTTTCAATCCCTTTTGATGCAGCAGCGACCGCCGTGATTAGTCTTTTGGCAACGATAAGCTGCTCGTGTAAAAAACTAAAATCCATACTTGTACAATCAAGGTTATGAATAACTTTTATACCAGTTAAAATACTTATACCGTTGATTCCCAACTCGTACTTATTCAATACTCTGTCTAAAACGGAGGTCGCGTATTGCTTGTCTCGTAAGTTAATCGCTCGATTGATTT
>JBOFQC010000915.1:0-16041 GCA_051660725.1 Thermoguttaceae bacterium | reverse complement strand
TTCTCAGCAATATAAAGTCGGAATTGCACGAAATGTTCCTATCCACGTCAGTCCAGCCATTGAATGTTTGGCAATGCGTGGTCAGTCGGGGTCTTTCATTCCTACTGCTGAAATTTGGGAACGCAAAGGGAGTAGCTGGGCAAGTGCAAGATCGCAATATACAGGCTTTATGGCTGCTCTTCCACCAAACTCACCGTCTTGTGCAGCAGGCGTTGGTGCTCCTAACGAATGGTGGGCAGGGCCATGCGTGGCCATTTCTGCCACAAGTAATCACACCGGTGGTGTCAACGTCGGTCTTTGTGATGGTAGCGTAAAGTTCGTTTCGGAAACTGTCAATACCGGTAATCTTGCTTATCGGCTTGGTGAAACCGCTGATAATAATTCTGGCGGCACCGGTGACCGTGGTGGTTACGGTCACCAGTGGTCAGGTCCGTCGACTGCCGGAATCTGGGGCGGTATGGCTACACCATCTGGTGGTGAGTCTGTCAGTATGCCGTAACTTTAGTTCTGAATGGACTTTACTGTCTTTTGTGGCCGTATCAATTTCATACAATTGGTACGGCTTTTTTAAGACACCTCTATATTTATTCACTTTCCGCAAATATTCAGTTGTTACTGATGTTTCAAAAAATTTGGCTTTCGACTTGCTGGCAAAGCGAAACGAAGTCGTAAAAGTCGAGGAATAGTGTGAGCTTTCGCTTGACAAGCAGCTCAAAAATTTTTTATTACAAAACGAACAAAAATATAAGAAAACGGAGCCGAACAGCGGAAGGCCAACGAATCTAAAATGTATGCGCTGACCATATTTCGGTATTCTTTTTGGAGAAATCATAATATGCAAAAACGAATCTTCTTCGGGTTGTTAGTTGTTGTTATAACTTGTGCGGCCAGCATAGGTTGTGGCAGCGGGAAATTAAAAACTTATCCGGTTTCCGGAACCATTACGATGAATGGCGAACCGGTAACCGGTGCAACCGTTATTTTCAATCCTGATAGTGAGACTGATGGCGATGCAGCAACCGGGATCACAAATGAAAAAGGCGAGTATAAATTACAAACCGCCAATGGAAAAGTTGACGGAGGAACGACGCCCGGTAATTACACTGTTATGGTGAAAAAGACTGAGTTTGTCAAAACTGGCGCTGTTACCTACGATTCGTCCGGTAATACTTCTGAAGAGACTTTGCCACAAAGTTTGCTACCGCAGCAATTTGGTTCCCCTCGGTCACCACTAAAAGCAGTGGTTGAAAAGAAGAAAAACACTTTTGATTTTAAATTGGACGATTAGTATTGACAACAATTCGTATTGTTTTCCGAAAGAAATTCCTCGTTTTCCACATGTTGGTTTCAGAGGAAGCTTTCTTATTCAGGTGTTGAATATATCGGAAACGAGCTGATTTACGGGAGGCGAAACACTTCGTGCGAAGCGTTTTACCTCCCTTTTTTTGTCGGTTTTGGAGCTGTGGCAAAAAAACTAAACATGTTTGAGAAAAAATGTTATGCTGTTTTCATGGAGAAAGTATCACGGAAGGATCCGTGTCCGTGAAGTGGCTGTGGATGGTTAAAACTCAAGTAATCATACTATTTCCGTCCGTTGCTTGCCCCCAAACTGTCCAATTCCCTAACACCCTCTGTACGGCTGGAATAATTGTAAAGTCCCGAAAAATTTTTTTTGGCTCCTGTCCGAAGCGATTCATATCTGAATGGCAAAGGTTCCTCACGCTAACGTGCAAAATTATCCTGACACACATTATTTACTTTCAATATTTACTTTCAATGCTATTTTTGTAGAATAAATACTAGAATATTATATACTTACTAAAATACATTTTTATTCCGATTATTCCGAACGATAATAAAACGATAATAATATGCAGCAAATATTCGCTAATAATAGTTTTTTTGAGATTCAACGCTGGAACCTTGACTTCCTAGTCGTGGTGTTTCTTGCGATTAGCTGCTTTATTGGAATCACAATATGGAAATTTTCTGAAAAACAGAATCACCGAATATTATTAGTTTCTTGGGTTCTTTGCATTTCTTTCTCGATTCTGGGTTACTTTTGGGTTCGACAAGCGGACAGACAGGCCAGCGAATATTGGAACACGATATATGTAAATTTGGCGTCCACGTACGAATCGGTATTGGAACAAATGGGGCACAGCGAAGTTCCGCCCAATATCAGTGCGGTTGAAATGCCAGAATACAAGTCGTTAATGAAAATACTCGAATATTGGCAAGCGGAAAATCCACTCGTTGCCTGCATCTGCACGCTTCGAAAGATTCATGATGACGAGTACGTTTACGTCTTGGGGCCCGCCGCGGACTATAATCTAGACGGAATATTTGCAGGTGAATACGAAGATTATTCCGAACCGGGTAAACTTTACCTGTTTCAAGGAAAAGTAGATGAAGAGTTGGCCGAAGCAATAGCAACCAGCAAATCGAATGTGACCCTTACGCCGTTTGAATATGAAAATAATTACTTCGTCAGCGCAATTTTTCCTCTTTTTGACCCAGACGGAGAAACACGCTCGGCAGTAATGGTCGATTTTCGCGCTGATCCGTGGATAAAAAACGTTGCAGCTGCCAGGAAACCGCCGATCTACGCAACCGCATTGGTTCTTTTTGTCCTGATATTTTCGACATTTGTCGCATTGCTGTTTCGTGGTCTGCTCGAAGAAATTAAACAGGCAAAAGCGAAAATTGAATCTAGCGAAATATTATATAGAAAGATATTCGACAACTCTTTCGATTCGATTGGTTTGATACAAAATGGTGAGTTTGTTCTTTGCAATAAAAAACTCTACGAAATGTTCGGCGTAAACGAATCGGAAATAATCGGTAAAACATTGCAATCATTTTCGCCGGAAAAACAAATTGACGGTGAATTGTCTATCAGCAAACTGGATCGGTACATCGAATTGGCTTACAGCGGAATACCGCAAATTTTCGAATGGGTGCATATCAGACGCGGTGAAAAATTCACTGTAGAAACCGTAATGGACGTCTTGGAATTAAACGGCCAGCAGTATATTGTCTGTAATACTCGTGATTTAACCGAGCGAATTCGCGCTTTGGAGGCAGAACAGGCGTCGAAAGCTAAAAGCGAGTTCCTAGCGACAATAAGCCATGAAATCCGCACCCCCTTAAATGGCGTTCTCGGCTTGTCTGATCTCCTGCTTGGAACCAAGTTGACCGGCAAACAGGAAGAATACGCAAGATACATAAAAGAATCCGGTAAAACACTGCTTTATTTAATCAATGACGTTCTCGACTTCTCAAAAATCGAAGCCGGTAAAATGTCAATTGAAAAATATGAGTTCGACCTTTATGATACGGTTGCTTCAGTTCTCGGGATTCTTGCGCCGCGTGCTTTTGAACGTAACCTGACGATTAATGGTTTTTTCGGAAACACCGTGCCACGTTACGTTATCGGCGACGCAGGACGGCTTCGGCAGATTCTTCTGAACCTGATTGGTAACGCGATTAAATTTACCGAAGTCGGCGGCATTACAATAACAGTTTCTGTTGAACATTGGGAGGATAAAAATAATAAGATAATAAAAGTCGCTGATTCTGGACAAAATAAAAAAGAAGCAGCAACAAACAATCATCAGTTACAGGTTATAGGAACAGGGCAGTCGGACTCTTCTTCGTCTCACAGCTATAAATTTGCGGCAAGTGACGTGTGTGTAATTCGTTTTAACGTCATTGACACGGGGGTTGGCATTCCTGAAAACCGCAAACACCGTCTTTTCCGTTCTTTTTCTCAGGTAGATTCATCTTCTACCCGTAAGTTAGGCGGTACTGGATTGGGACTTGCGATTTCCCAGCGGCTCGTGCATCTTATGAGCGGAGAAATTGGCGTTGAAAGTACCGCTGATAAAGGGTCGGATTTTTGGTTCAAGTTGCCGTTCGGAGTCGACGACGGAGTTATGGATGAATACACACGAAAATCAGATAGTATGATTCCAATTCCGTTACCACAATTTGGTAACATGCTTACACATTCTTCACGAAACGACGCGATTACAAACCATAACAATTCTGATTCGGAAGCTTATACCACTTTTTCTGAAGATGCAGAAGTGGAAACTATTTCTACGGAAATTGTTTCATCGGAATCAGTATCTGTTTCGTCTTTGTCACCTGATGTACGAGTTCGTATACTTATTGCCGAGGATAATAAGATAAATCAACTTGTTGTTCGAGAAATTCTTGCCAATGCCGGCTTTGAGTACGAAGTTGTTGATAATGGTGCTAAAGCAGTGGATGCAATAAAGAATCAGCATTTCGACCTTGTTATCATGGATTGCCAAATGCCTGAAATGGATGGGTTTACGGCGACTGAGATAATAAGGAAGCACGAGATCGTAAATAATGTGCGCAGGGTTCCAATTATCGCACTTACGGCAAATGCGACGCAGGGAGACAAGCAAAAATGTATCGACGCGGGTATGGACGACTACTGTAGCAAGCCGGTCAATCCAAGTTTATTATTAGACACAATTAGCCACTGGATTCAGGCAAGCGACGAGTAATTGTGCTGCCTCAAATAAGTAAGTTTTTAGCTGCCAAACACTTCCGATTAGATACAACAAACCGTATTTTATCTTATTTTGTTCAAAAAAATTTGCCAGAACAAAAAAATTTTTTCTGGATAAAGCGTTACAAATATTTTCAGGATGTGTTGTAAATAGTTTTGACGCTGAAAAATACGGGAAAAAACTAAAACCGCCGATCATAATCGTCTCTCTTTTTGGACCACTAGGAAAATATTTTTCCTGATTGTATTTATTTTTTTTGTATGCTAGATTAACCATCTTGTTTCGATGCTGATGGCGAAATCCGCCCTTAAAAAAATTAATATTTTTTCTGAGGTAATAAAATGTCTCGTCCAAATGTTAGCGCAGCCGGAATGCGAATAATGAAACTCCTTATTGGTCGTCCGCCACAAAAAATGAACGACCTGATTAAAGCGACTGGAGTTACTCGAACGGCTATCACCGAGCAGATTAATGAACTAATAAGTTCAGGATTAGTTGAACAAAATATCGAACGGCTATTGGGCAGGGGGCGTCCTCGGTTCCTTTACTCAGCAACCGCTCGAGCACAGGTTGTCCTCTTTGAGGGCAATCAGACAATTGTAGTTCCCGCTATTTGGGAAGCAATTCAAAAATTTTGCATTAACGGGACATTCGATAATATTTGCGGCCACGTTGCCGCTCGCATTGCTGAGCCCTTTATACGACAAATTTCCTCCGCCACTCCTGCCGAACGGCTGAAAGATTTTTATAATTTAACCTGTTCACAGGCACGTCTGATCCAACTGCACGAGGACGACGACACGGTCTCGGTCTCGAAACTGAGTTGTCCTTTCGTTTCAATGTTCGACGATGAAGGAGTTATTTGCTCTATTGACCAGAATGCGATGAAAAGAATAGTTGGACCAGAAATTTCCAGAATTACTAGCAGACACGACAATAACGCTTGTTGTGTTTTTGCGGTCCCTAAAAGTTAAATTTTTCACATATTATGGATTTTACCACATATTTACGTAAATACCCGGATGTTAACGGGCGTTTTGGACCTTATGGCGGAGCGATCATTCCGCCGGAACTGGTCGAAGCGTTCAAGGAAATTGACGAAGCGTACGAAACGATTTGCAGAAGTGCTCATTTTATCAGTGAACTGCGACGAATTCGGCGTGAGTTTCAAGGTCGGCCAACTCCGGTTTACCATTGCGAGAGGCTTTCGCAGTCGATTGGACGTTGCCAAATATATTTGAAAAGGGAAGACCTAAACCATACAGGAGCTCACAAACTGAATCACTGCATGGGCGAAGGGCTGCTTGCCAAATATCTTGGTAAAAAGAGAATAATCGCGGAAACCGGTGCCGGGCAACACGGCGTTGCGCTTGCAACTGCTGCCGCGTATTTCGGCTTAGAGTGTGAAATCCACATGGGTGAAGTCGACATTGCTAAGCAAGCACCAAATGTGACTCGTATGAAAATTCTCGGCGCTAAAGTTGTGCCGGTAACTCATGGTTTGAAAACCCTCAAAGAAGCGGTTGATTCGGCTTTCGAAGCGTACTTGAAGTCTTATAAAGACTCTATTTACTGTATCGGTTCCGTTGTCGGACCGCATCCGTTTCCGATGATGGTGCGGGATTTTCAAATGTGCGTTGGCGTCGAGGCTCGAGAACAGTTTTTGGAGATGACGGGGAATTTTCCTGACGCGATTTGTGCTTGCGTCGGCGGTGGAAGCAACGCTGCCGGTATGTTTACGCCGTTTTTGGCCGACCCGGTTGATATTTACGGTGTCGAACCGCTCGGAAAAGGGCCGAATGTTGGCGATCACGCCGCTTCGCTTACATACGGAACCCAAGGAGTTCTGCACGGATTCGAAAGCATCGTTTTGCAGGACGAAGTCGGAGAGCCGTTGCCGGTTTATTCAATTGCAAGCGGGCTTGATTATCCGTCAGTTGGACCGGAGCACGCATTTTTACGTGACTTGGGAAGAGTCAAGTATGTTTCTGCTTCCGACGAGGAAGCTGTTGACGCATTTTTCAAACTTTCACGACTCGAGGGAATAATACCGGCTTTGGAGAGTGCACACGCAATTGCTTTTGCTATCCGTTGGGCAAAGGAAAACCCAAGAGGAGCGATTCTTGCCAATTGCAGCGGACGCGGTGATAAGGATATTGATTACATTGCCGAAAATTACCCGGATCGCATTTAAAAAGTACTAAGTTTCAGGCTATACCGTAGCGAGGTATGGGAGGGAACCCTTGCCTTTGAGATGTAAATTTGCTTCGCAGAAGGTGGTTCACTTCACGTGAAGCGTACCACCCATGCCCGGCTCCGGTATATCGCGGCTGCTTAGTAGAGGGATATTTTCTCATGCGCATGAGGAAATTGGTAGGATTTGGGCTTACACGGACTTTTGGCAATTGGATAGTGACGAGATATTGCGAAGCGGCTTTTGATGCCAAACCGGCTTTTTCTGGTTTGACTAATTAAACGTAATTTACTATTTTTTAAGTATTTACTGATTTTTTCTTGAATAAAACATCACTATTTTTCCGACTATTACTGAAGTTAGGAAAATAGGATGGCTCGAATCTGCGTTTCTTGCCATAATGGCTGCAGTTTGCGTTAATATTTTACTTATCCATTATAATGAGTGCAATATCTTTCACTTCGAATTACAGTCTGAATTGTTTAACGAATGGTTTGAAATCTGTTAGCCAGCATAAACAGGAAACACCGCTTGGCATTCTTGGTAGTAACTCGCAGAAAGTAAACAGCGAGAATAAAAACGAGGGTGCTTATGTTCTCGACCTGTCATCTGCAAGTAAGAACGTAATTGAAGTTCCAACAAACAACATGACAAGTCGTTTTGGTCTTCGTCAGCAGGAATATTTGAAAGCACGGGAAACAGAAAAGGCTTGGGAAAAGTGGAATAGTGACGTAACCTCCCATTTTCAGCTTGAAAAAGGAGCAGAAGAATTAGAAGGGCATGAGATTTTCAGATATTTTGCAGAAAAGTGGGATACGAAAACGGATACAATTGATGAATACGGTTACGCAATCAGTATGCCGGCATACAAAAAAGAAAATCCTGATCAACCCAATGATAAACCTCTTGCGGAAATGTGGACTTACTCAGGTTCGAGCATGTGCATTGATGGTGTCAATTATGAAGATGAAGACGCAATACGTGCCTTTTTCGAAAAACAGTCTCATCTAGTTCCAAAGGCAGAACCCGAGATGCAGTCTCGAGATGCAGTTGCGTTGAAAGGCCTGACCTTGGAAGAGAGAAAGTTTTTTCTCGAAAGAGTTCAAAAGCTGATGGACGAAAATGAAATCGAAATATTTTCCGATAAAAAAGTGACGGCACTGGACTTGGGGTATTCAGGTTCACATAGCAAATTACAGGAAAACAAGGTTGATATTGATGGTATAAATATCTACTTCAAAGGGCTTTGGATCGGTTGCGATCCGAAGAGCAAAGATTATGCGAACCAACAATATGACTTCGGTTCTTGTTCGCCAAGCAGTAATTCTCAAGGGTTAAATGAGATAAAAAAGCTCGGCCAGTTGATCGCTGCTGATACGCAGTTAATGGACTTGATCAAAAAATCGAGTGATGCACATGATGCCCAATCTGCTTTGGGTTCACCAAAACAAACGCATGAGTACACAATTTCAATCCTTGACAATACAGGCAAGCGTCTTCCCGACGACCAGATTTATGTCAGGTCTGGTAATGGCAACAGACAGATTAAAATGTCAGTTAAAGAGTTCACACAACTTGACCGTAAACAGATTACCGAAATGCTTTTGAAGGGATGAAAATCTGGATTTGAACAACCGAATCAGTTATAGGCTGTGTAAACACCTCTAAAAATCACAAAATCTCGAAGCCAAATTGAATGGACCTCAGTGTGATAATTTATAGTGGATAAAATGTTCCGTTTTTTCCAATTTTATCTGATTGCGAAGCGTTTTCCTGTATGATTATTCACCAATCTTCACAGTCGATTCAAAACATGATTAATAGAGGTGTCCTTTCCTATCGACTGCCATGCGATTATCTATATTTTACATAGAAATGTATGTGCATTTCGGTTAATCCTTCTATTTTTTCCATGGTGGAGGAATATCTTCAGCAGCCTTTGGCTCTTTCGCTTCCTCTTCTGAAAGTAACCAGAATCGTGCAAAATCTCGCCTAAAATCGTCATCTCGTCCTAGTTTGTCATATACAAGTGCCCTTGTACCGTATGTTTGTGCATCGTGTTTTTTTTCTAAAAGTGCTTGATTTAGGTCATTAAGTGCGAGTTCGTAGTTGCCATAAGCATAGTTTAACTCTCCTTGCCACAACAAGTAAAAATGCCGGTCGGAACAAGTGACACCCAAATCCTCACACTGCTTTTTGGCGGTTTCATATTCTTGTGTGCGCGAAATAATATCTGATAAACAAGACAGTGCTTTAGGCAAATATTCATAAACCATCATCAGGTTTTTAATTTCCTGATCCGCTTGCGAAGTGTTACCCAAAAGCGTATACAAGTGAGCTTTGTAGTAATATGCGAGTCCCAAATATGCCAAAACTGTTCGATTAGCTGTTTTTGGAGTATATTCTCGCTCAATTTCTTCAATAAAGCACTGCAATAACTTAAGTTTTGCGTGAGGTTGTACAAGTTGAGCACCATCAGAAAGAGTCGCTGTTTCATTAAATTCGTCGTCAGTCAGCTTGATATTGTAACGTGTAAACAAATCACGCTCCAGTTCACCGCCAATGACACCAATCTCTCCAAGATGTTCCAAAAAAACGAAAGAGCGTATTTTTTTCATGTCCGAAGATGATTCATCTGTGAGCCGCATTAACGATTTGTATGCGTTTCGTACCAGTTCCCTACGTGTTTTTAAATCTGCCTCCAGATCCAATGCGATTAGTGTATTCAGACACAAAAACAGTGATGCAGTTTCACATGGATCGATATCAAAAGCTCTTTGGGCATCAAGCAAGGCATCGTTATCTCGAAAGAGTGCCGAATATAAGGAACTCCGCCAAAGTAACGCTGTACTATTATTTGGGCTTTTTTGTATCATCTCGTCTACAATTCGCAACAGAGCGGAAATCTGCTGCTGATCCAACGAGACGGAAAATGGTTTATCGTCCAGCAAATATTGTAAACCCAAAATTGTCTTTAACTCACACGTGCTATCTTTGGGAGAAATTGTTTCTTGATTGTTTTTTTCCAGGCAATTTTCTTCCGCCGAAATCGGAAATACCAAAAACAAAATAAGAATTATCACAGAATACAGTTGCGTTTTTCGAAAGTTGAACACAATAATTAAAAATGTTAAAAAATAGTGATGCAAACGGACATCGGCAGAACCTGCCAAAACTAATCTCGCCGGAACTTGTTGACACCATTATCAAATTCGAACTCATAACATGTCACGATTGTGGACAAAAACTCGACTTTCAAATAGCTAATATCAATATCACGGTTAGTGTTTTTACGTTACCGCCGCCGTGATACAATTACGTTCTGGTAAAAATATCGTGAACTTTTACCAATAATTTGAAGATGCAGGTAAAAGTTGCAAATATTCGGCAAGTAATTCTTTACTCGGTCTGGGAATAATGGTTTCGCTAACTAATAGTCCGCGTTTTCGAACGGCATCGTATTTCAAGACCAGAGATTTTCTGCGGACGTACCAGCACGCAGTAATCGGAAGCAGTTTCGATCATTTGGCTGGCAGGGTGGTGGCTACAGTGGTATTTTCACCATGTGCCTCAACCTTTTTTATACTGTTGATGGTTTCTAGCTTGAATATGTATTTCGTTTCCGGCGAAAGATTTTGGACAACGAACTCCCTATTCGTTATATCAGTAGAACCTAAGATTTCCCAGCTGGGACATCCAGCTTTTTCAAACGATTTAACGGAAATTCGGTAACTGTCTGCTCCACGAGAACGATCCCATGATAACCGAACACTTGTGTCATCAATTACAGTCGCTAAAAAATTTGGGGGATTTTCGAGCGTGTATAATCCACTCCAATTTTTCGCTTCATCCAAATATTTTTTGTCAAATTCAGCTTTAACATCGGCTTCAGTTTTGACAACAATTGTAGCCTTCTGACCCGTCCTTGTAATGATCTCGCGATCACTCAGCTGGTCACCAATTTTCCAAACAAGCAAAAGATCGTCAGATCGGAACTCGCCTAAAGATCGTGAATCTACACTAGATACGCTCATCAGAATGTATTTTCCGTCTGGAGTTGCAGAGACTCTCCGTATTCTGTACATATTCGTTTTGATCGCTCCGAGGTACTTCGTCCGGTATTCTTCCTTTCCTTCGTCGGTGTTTGTTTTAATCAATTGATAAAATTCTAAATCATCCTGATCGATAAATTTCTTGCGGGGGTCAAAGTTACCACGTAATTTTTTCTTGGAGATTAAAGCAATATACTTTTGGAAATCACGCACACAAATATTTTCGTAGTTTCCGTTACGTCCGTAGAGTATTGCAGTATTGTTCGTGTCGTTTTCCTCTAAAAATAAATATTCCATACACCGGTACTCTGGAAACCCGGCGATTCGCGGATCATCTCTCAGACACTCATTGTCCCGCAATTCGGTTAGACGATATGTCTTAACGAGTTGGAGATTATCAGTATCCAGGAAAATGGTACGTTCGGCAATTTCGCCAACCCATAAAATCGCAACGTAAATAAGAAGAAGAGTTGCGATCAATAAAACAAAACAACAAGACCCGCATCCCAATCGCTTCTTTTTTTTGTTGTCGATAACATCAGGCATACGGTGCTCCTAATTTCTTATGCAACATGTAGGCGGTACAAGCCTTGAAAATTAAAGATAATCGGCCAGCAATTCTTTACTCGGTCTGGGAATAATGGTTTCGCTAACTAAGAGGCCGCGTTCCCTAACTGCGTCGGATGCGGCTTGCACAGCGGCAGTGACGTCGGCAACGGAACCGGTCATAAGAAGCATTCCTTTTCCCCCCAAAGCCATTGCAAGATGTAACCGGAATAAAGTCACTCTTGCGGATTTTCCTGCGTAATCGGCTGCAACTAAAGCACTTACAGCACTGAATGTTTCCACAACTCCAAGAGCGCCGACATTGTCGGATTCAAGAATAACCGACTGACCGAGGGCCGGAAAAACGCCTTCAAAAGCGTTAGCAACAGTTAAATAATCGATAACGGCGTCATTTCCAGCTTTCAAGGCCGCCTGCATACCGGCTTCAACATCACTGACACCACCACCGAAAACGATAAGATACTTTCCACTGCAAATTGTGCGGGCAATAAGCGTCTCCACCTGCGCCGCTTTTAGTAGTTCGTCATGAACTTTATAACCGATTCCGATACTGGAAAGTTCAATTGCTCCAACCGCTTTTCCTGACATTTGATTCCCTTCGTTATTATTTATTGAGTTTTTCCTTCTCCGTATTTGGAATCTGCGTTTGTTGTAAACGCAGTGTAATAAGGCATTTGCTTATTTTTTTCTGCTACTCATCTTCTGGTACAAGGCCGTCCATTTGTTTACTGCTTCGAGAGCTGCGTTTCGCAAAGCAAACGAACGGTCTTCAGTCGCTTCTTTAAGTGTTTTTATCGCTTCCATTGTAAGCACTTCAGAAAGCGAATCACAAGCGGCAGTACGAACATTCATATCTTCGTCGTTTTGCACAATACGACAAAGAATATCCTGATAATCTCTTGAAATACCGGCAAACTTCACTGCATGAATAGTTGCGATTCTACGTACAGCAGCAGTACTCGCGAACTCCAGTGCAATTGTTTTGTCAAAGTCGGAATCGACTTTACGAACAATTCGACCAAGAGCACGAGCCACCTGTTCGGGTAGTTGGTCAACTTTCTGCAAAAACGAATCGACGTGGAAATCCGGCACAAGTTCATAAAGCGTTTGCAAAACAACCGGGTCATTTCGCTCAACGGAACGCATAATAATCTGATCGGACTCTTTGAAACCACGTCCCTTGACCAGCCGAAGCAGAGCGGAACACGTTGCCCCATCCTGATCGTCGACATTTTCGATAATCAGCTGATTAAAATCGTCACCAGCCATTGATTTCAACGCTTCGGCAGCAGCGCGGCGTCCTTCCGGCGAACAGTGTGAAAAGACGTACCGAAACATTTCCAGCAGTTTTTCACGTGGAAGCGAAATACTTGTGATCAATTGCACAAACTGCGGCTCGAGTCCTTTGTACATTTCCGGCAGGTCAGAATTATTAACATCCAACCAGATGAAATCCTTGAATCGTTTGTATGCCGCTTTCGCTTGCGGATTCGGAGCCGGACCTATGTAATTTAACAGGTTTCGTACAAATTTGACGTCTTTTCTTTTGCCGATGATGATATCGATCTGCGGAGGAGCGGAAGTATCCTCGACGAAACTCAGCAACAACCGCATATAACTCGGATGTTCACCGTTTTCCAAGAGGTCCATAATCGTTTTGCTTGCAGCACTGTGATGGTCGCCCATAACGCTCAAAAACGACGGATAATCCTTTTTGGTCACGAGAAGAAACGCTTTAAGTGGCTCGATCATTCCGTGCATGGAAAAGCGGCGAACTGAATCTTCAAGCTCTTCAGAAAACCATTCACGGCGTCGGTCAAAGTTTCTAAGCTCCGTGGCACTGGTACAGGCAGCGAGTTCTTCGTAAAATTTTTCGGCAAAAGCAAGAATCGCAGCAGCCGCCATTTTCGCAATGTCTTCTCTCGGCGACTCCAGAAACGGCAAAACCGACTTCAAAGTGTCGTAAATACGGTGCCGCAGTGAAATGTCAATTGCGACTTTTAAGAGGTTCTCGTCATTACTTCGAATAGCAGTATCTGCAAGTTTAGCAATTCGGTCAGCATTGACAGCACTTGTGCGCATCCAATTTTCCTCATCTTGGAGGATTCGACCAAACAGTTCCAGAGCAATCGTATTATCACGCTTAAGATACAGGGTTTCAAACGCCTGCGCTTTTACCTGCCAATCCTGATCGTCAAGCAGAACACGCAGCAGATCAATTGCTGCCGGATTCTCAGTCTTAGCAAGGAACTTGAATGTCTTATCGAATGTCGCTGTAAGCATTTTTATTATTTTCTTATATACGGTACGTAGTCAATAATTCTGTGTTCATTCACTACGCATGATATAATCTTCTTAGATTCTTCTTCCGAACCATTTGAAGCATATCTCTCTAATTGTATCACCTTGAGACGCAAAAGCAGGATTAGCAAGGGCCTTTTGGAAGTACGTCATGTCGACAAAAACCAAAGACGGCTGTTTCAAATCGAATGCTTGCACAATCTGGTCCAAAAGTGCTTTCGTTTTTTTATCCAAATCGTGAACCTTGCACAGTTCATTATACAGTGCTTGGTGTCCGACTTTAGGTGCGAAAAGTCCAAATGGCATAATCCGTTGTCTTCAATGTTAAATATTTTCATTGCCAACAGCAATAAACTGGCATTAATATACTGCACGCGGTCAAGATGTTACAGCTCACTCGCTTCGTAAACCCTTGCTTTTCACGCAGGGAAAACAAGTAAAACTGCGATTCAATGACTACACATGGTAAAATACTTTATTATTGCATGGTTTCAATATCCCAACTTAAGAGTATCTTACATAAATAATACACTTTTTTATCAAATAAAACAAGCGGTCTAACATTTTTGGTCGATAATGAATCGAAAAAATTTAATTCCAATTGTTTTTTTTATTATACCTTGCATAATATGAAAAATTTTTATAATCGGCAAAATCATTTATTTTGAAAAACCTTTAGACGTTAGAAGATAGGTGAGCAGGTGATTCGAAATTATCTGAAGTCTAACTCCTAACTTATAATTCCTTAACCCGAAACTTCGTAAAATTTAGCTGGTTGTCTTTAACTGAATGCCGATAATAGCGTTACAATGATTAAATATTACCCGGAACAATATCTTAATTACGTGGAATACCGTTGCGCTGTGGTTGCAGCAGAGGTTTATTCCGCATCTAACATCGCTTCGCTGGGCCTTCCATTCGCAACTGATTCGCAGATAAATGAAATTTTTTCTTCTCCATTTGACGCAAAAAACATACTTTTAAGCGAATCAAATGGATTTCGAGCAAGATTATACCATGACATGCTCACTGAGAAATTCATACTCGGTTTTGGTGGCACGGTTCCCAAGAATCCTGACGATTGGATAACCAATTTTCGACAATGGAACGGAAAAAAAGCTGAACAATACGAAAGAGGAATTGTTCTTTCAAATAACATTAAGCCCCATTTTCGAAACAAAGTTGTTTTCGTAGGCCATTCTCTCGGGGGAGGAATCGCTACTGTTGCGGCGGCGCTAAATGGTACGGAAGCAGTTGTTTTCAATCCGCCCGGAATTCATACTAATTCAATCCCGCACATAAATTTGAAAACAGAGACATTTCCGCAAATACGTAGATTTGTAGTGCGTGGAGAAATTTTGAACCTGATAAATCACATTCCATTCAGGAATATATATCTTGTCGGTCAGACCGTAAAATTAACGGGCAGCTTTACCCTGCAAATTGCAAAAGCTGCAGAAACAGTGAATTCGCTGTCTAAAATTTTGCGGCACCCGTTGTTAATAAGAAGTGCGTCAATTGTCGCCCCTTTTATCCAGAAAACAATTGACTTGCACTGTATGCCCGAAGTTTTTATCGGTCTCGAAAAATGGATTGACCAACACGAAACGCAACAACTCACGTTGAAATAATCTTTCGAAACGATGCCGTGCAGGGCGGCGTCTTACAAAAATTTCTGCAAAATATGACCGGTCAGAGAAAGTTAATTTTACGGTTTTTCCGCGACAATAACAGCGGACATGTCTTCGGCAGGGACCGCAATGCGTGGATTAATAAATCCGGCAGCTTCCAGAAGGCCGAAAACCTCGTCGCAAGTGTAAATCATACCGTTAGATGTGTTAGCAAGCATATTAACTGCAAAAAGAGCGGCTGCTGGTGGCGAAGTCCGATCAGGAGCAGCATACACATCACGTATTGCTACAACACCGCCGGGCACAAGAGCGTTATACGATTTTCTGAACATCTCGGCTGTTTCCGTAAAACCGTGCTGGTGAATTATCGCACTTATCCAAACGAAATCGTAACCGCTTGGATATTCGTCTATGTAAAAATCACCGGTCACCAGCGAAAGTCTGTCTCCGAACTTCAAGGTTGCGAGTTTCTGTTTGGCTTCGTCAATTGCGATTGGCAGATCGAAAATCGTCCCTTTCGAACTTGGATTAGACTCTAAAAAAGCGCAAGCGTAAGTTCCAGACGCACCGCCTAAATCTAAAAAATTCTCGAAATTGAGCAGGCCGACGTTGTTCATTTTTTCCACCAATGGGCCGGCAACACGTCTACCAATGCAATTCATTCCGACAATGAAATCACGGTATTCGCCGAGCGGACCGTTGACACTACTTGCCCGCGGAGCAGGAATCCCGGATTTTACAACCCA
>JBOFQC010000914.1:0-1952 GCA_051660725.1 Thermoguttaceae bacterium | reverse complement strand
TTTAGAATCGGCACAAATTTTTCATAAATTTGGGTCGCGCCGTGAACGGTTTCTGTATTGTTCTGTCCTGTGTTCGGTGGAATATGCATAACGACAATACGGAAATCGGCACTGGTAAATTCTTTCGATTGGATAGCATTTTTGAGCCAATCGGCTTCTTCCTGTCGGTAATCGTCGTAATCAGCGAGTGTGAAATAGGCCCAGTGATTATCCGCCTTATCTTCACCGCCATCTAACACAATACACGCAACAGGTCCTTGCCGAAACAAATAATAGAAGCGGTTGTCTTTAGAAGGAAAATAACAACTCATATTACATGCAAATTTTCCACGTGTTTCGTGGTTTCCGCGTGCGTAAAACAGTGGAATCGTTTCACCAAAAATTTCTGTGCCGGTATCCTGAAAAGCAGAAAACAAGTGATCCTCACTTTCAATCGTGTGGGCCATGTCACCGTTGTAAACCACAAAATCCACATCTCGATTATCTCTGTTTGTTTGTCTTAATCCTGCCGATGCCAAAAGGTCTCGCATAAGTTCATTATTTTCGTGAATATCGTTAAGCACAACAAAACTTGTCGATTTTTTAGTATTGTCGAATGTTTTAAAAACATTCGATTCGCCCTCAACTTTTTCATCAAGTTTTATGTCGTATCCACCATTCCAACTATTTAGTTTTTGAGTCACAACTTTGTACGAATATTTTGAATTTGGTTTGAGACCAGATACCCGAACAGTGTGCAGAGTGTTGGTTGCAAGAATAGAGCCGTGGTATTTCTCATAAAACTTCAAAGGAGAAGTCAAATTATTTTCAGGCTTTTGATTTTCAGTAAATGGTGTAACTTCTACCCAAGATTTTGCCGGTACAGACGTAACCCACACAACAGTTACGCCGTTTTCATCCATATTGAGAAGATATGGTCCGTGGGCAATTTCCGCAGACGATTTAAGAGTGTCAGGCTCGCCTCCATAAGAGTACGATATTTGAAAGACGAGACAAAGTACGATACACAACAAAATGTTTCTGTGATAATTTGTTTTCATAATTTCTTAAAGTTAAATTCGTTATTCCATCAAACACGATACCGGGCTCCGGTATCGTGTTTCAATATCGTTGGAATATTGTGGATTTCGTGGTGCGTTCCTAAATTCTTCACCACGAAACACAATAAAATCTGCACGAAACCGCACGAAAAAACAGGGTGCTAAACTTTCTAGCGGAAGCCTTACATGTATTCCGAAACGTCTATGTTCATGGTTAACGCTTCTCCTGATTTTATACTGGCCGTGAGAGGTGTCAATGCTGGATTTGAAATGCATTCCGGGATTTCATTCACCATCTCTGCTTCACGCTTGGCCAGGTCATAAAAATATTTTTCCATTGCTGACGGATCATCAGTCATCTCTTCAGGAGGATTTTCAACAATCCTTATAGGCTTGATAACAAATACCGTATAATCTCCTTCTGGAACGCCTGTTCCTTTCCATTCACCTTGCAATGTTTTAATTTGTGCAACACCAGAGTTATCAGTCTCGCCGGAAGCCGACCAGCTGCCTTCAGCCTTGCCAATTTTAGCAAATATTACAACAGCGTTTGTAATAGGATTTCCTGCATTTGTAACAGTTATTTTCGCAGGATGAAGTGGCGGAATACCAGCAGGGCGTTTGGCACCACATCCTAGTAATGTTGGTGTTATCAGCAAACAAAAAACGATAATAATATTTTTCATAGTAAGTAAAAAATTGAAGATTGAAAGAGTTAAAGAGAGGATGATTCGCCACCAGAACGAGTTCCCATAGCTCCCCAAATGCCGTAATGAGAAGGACCTGTATTTCCACATGCTGGTTGCGCAACATCGTAGGTTGGGCTTTTCGAATTTACCGTTTCCGAAACAAAAGATACTGACCCATCACACATTCCGACAACAGCACCTCCAGTATGGTAGCTTGATGCAG
>JBOFQC010000913.1:0-2886 GCA_051660725.1 Thermoguttaceae bacterium | reverse complement strand
GCGGACACATCAATGGTCCGAGCAGCACTTGAAAAAGTGACACCCGTGTTGCCTAAAAAAGAGGATGGCTTCACATGGCAAAAAGACAAAAATCTGCTTGACTGGCTGAACGATCTTTAATTGCATCAGCATTATGTTTAGTTAAAATTCACAAATTCTTCATTAAACTGGGTGTTTTTGTATCCAATAGTCGGTTACATAACATAACAGGATTCTAAACATAATGGATGTTATGTTGAGCTCAACATAACCTTCACGATCATCGCGGGAATTGTCGAAAATGGGGAGCCAAAAATTCTGCTTCACTTTTGCGATTACGGCGGAGCCGTTCCGAATCCGTCGCCCAGTCCGATGCCGGTTCCGACACCCAAGCCTGAAACGCTCAAAGACTGGGTTACGCAGAATAAACCGAACGTCCCGGACACAGCACTTGCAGCGTTGGCGACGTGTTACCGTTCGGCAGCGGAGGGGATCGAGAAAGGGGCGTTCAAGACGCAAACGTCGGCGTATGCTGCACTGAGAACGGCAACACAAACGAAGATCAAGCCGGAAATTTGGGGCGACTTTTTAGATAATCTTGAAACGCAAATTACCGAAAAGTTAGCCGGAAACACTGATGTCAAAACATTGGGCAAACTTTTTGAAGAGGTTGCGGCAGGTTTGACACCAACGCTCGAGGACGAAGTAGGTTTCAAACAGATTGCAACGCCGCAACCGGGGGCAACCTGTCCCGACCCAACCGGTAAGGCGTGTCAGGTACCGACCTCGTATCCGGCTCAACGAACAATTCCACTATTAAATCGGAGATAAAATGAAACGAAAATGGCAACGTCCGAATTGGACACCGAGACAAATCGCGCACCGGCAAGTCGAGCCGCTGCGTGAAGACGGCTGTATCGTCAACGGCTGCTTACCGCTGGATGATTATGCAGAAGATGTTTTCGACCTGCTTCTTTCCGATGCGCTGTCATTTGATACGCTTTGGGAATCCGGCGACATGCCGGTGCTGCGATACGACGAACGTGCTTTTAGAATCAAAGCGAACGATGCCGTCAGCGCACGAGAAAAGCTCGAAAACTATATTCGTGCAAACGCCGTCACGTCAGGCAGGCTTCATATTGCGGACATCACCGCCGACGAAAATCAAAGCGGCGACGGTTTTTTTATGGGACGGGTGAGTTATGCAAACCCGGACACGCACGCAAGCCGCGACAAAATGAACGGTATTGTCCCTTCGTATGGCGGCAGAATTTCGGCGAACAAAAATTCCATTTCGACGGAACGTGTTTTTGAACTGCGCGGCTTTGCGAATTACGATGCCGCTTATACCGCACTCAAAAACAACTACGGATGGTATAGCGATGTCGATTCGATAGACGTAGAGGAAAACAGCGAAGGCGCGTTCCAACTGTACACCGGGCGAGTCAAGTATTTGACCGAAAAAGAGGAAGAAAATACTCCGCAAAACAGCGTGTCGTTCGAGGTTTCAGGCACCCAAACGAAGATGACCCATTCGCTGCGCACCCGTAGCGGCTTTGCTGCAAGCGGCAATCCCCGCAATTACGGCGGACTGATTGGTGTTACCGATGACGGCGTGGAAGGCGTTGATGTGGACACTGCCGTTTCGACGTTCACCGAAACGGTCCATTTCAAGCCGTGGTTCCTGACAACGCAGTACATCGCCTTTTTGGGGCGCGCTTACGGGTGTGTGAACACGGCACCATTTCGGGGTTTTTCTGATGGTGAAGTCCGGTTCCTTGGGGCTTCCGGTTCCTATCGACGAGGAGACAAGTCAGTGGAGATGACGTTCAAATTCGCAGTGTCCCCGAACGCCCGAAACATTCGTATCGGTGAGATGACCATTCCGTTCAAATACGGCTGGGACTATCTGTGGGTACGCTGGGCAGACATGAAAAAAGGCAATATCACCGTCAAAACACCCGTCGAAGCCTACGTCGAACAGGTGTATCACGGACTGAATTTTGGAACACTCGGCATAGGATTTTAGGCTTTTTGAAAAAGATTTTGAAAAAGACATGGGCAAAAACGATTTCAGACGGGTCGTCAGCGGCGAACCGCTCGTGATTCCGGCATCCACATACAACGCGATGGTCGATGCCGCCGAAGCGCACCGCCAACGAAAACACCGCTCACCGCGATTTCGCCAGAGTCGGACGCAATGGTGGCGTTCACGAAAATGCAGAGCATGGCATCTATCGCTTCGGAGATTTTATTGCCGGTATCCGGCAAGTCCGGCGAAGTGGAACGGGACACTGCCGCAATGATTGAACACGACTTGGCAACCGCCCGCAAAAAATGGATTGCCGAAGCGGAAACTGAAAAAGAACAACGTGAACGAGAAGATTCGGACTTTTTACGTTACCGAAATTCAGAAGGCAAGTTCGCCGACTTTCACGGGTTGCGGCACACGTTCATCAACAATCTCGGCAAAGCCGGGGTGTCGCCGAAAACGGCACAGGTGCTGGCGCGACATTCGGATATTTCGCTGACCATGAACATTTACACACACGTCGACCAAGCGGAGCAAGTCGAGGCAATTCACGCACTGCCGAGATTGCGGCGGGGATAATGTTGAGGACATAGGAAAAGCCGCTCGGTGAATTGATTTCGCCGCGCGGCTTTTTTGCGTTTACATGCCTTTTGGGAAATCGTCGAGCGTTTGGCAGGAAGCGACGGTTGCAGCAAGTGATTCGAGTACAACCATATCTTGGATACCAGCAATCCGTTCAGCGATATGCTGCGGAATCGCACCAAACTTGGCTTTCAACAACCCACGAAGTTCGCCTCGCGCTTCGCCAATTGTAATGCCTTCTGCAATGCCTCGGGCTTCGCCAGCGGCTTCACCTTCTCGCCGTTCGCACTGCA
>JBOFQC010000912.1:0-2269 GCA_051660725.1 Thermoguttaceae bacterium | reverse complement strand
TGTAGGGTACAATTTTGAGGGAAACCACACAATTTGCGACGATCCGGGGATTGATTTACCTTTAGTTTGGGCCCAAAAGGATAATAAATACTTCAAAACGCAAGCTGAAGAAACGAGCCGCGGTTCTCAGAAATCCCGTTGGTGTGTGGAAAAAATTCTGGATTCCGGCTACGCTTTGGTTACCGCTTATTATTGCGATTTAGTTCCAGACTTTCCAGGCGGACGAGCCGAGGGAATACAAGGGGTGTTTGATTCGCAAAATGGAGCAGAATCGCAGAACGCCTCCGAAAAATCCGAAGAGTGGGGCGCAATTGCCGCTTGGGCTTGGGGGCTGAGCATGATATGTAATCTGGCATCAATGGAAGAGCAGACGTCGGACATTAACTGGAATAAAATCGCGGTTATTGGTCATTCCCGGTTAGGCAAAACCGCACTTTGGGCCGGTGCAACGGATGAGCGCTTCGCGGTTGTGATTTCCAACAACTCCGGCTGCGGAGGTGCGGCTCTTTCACGGCGTGAGTTCGGTGAGACACTTTTCCGCATGAACTCCGTTTTTCCGCACTGGCTTGACGAAAAATGCAAAACATTCAATTTGAATGTAAACGAACTGCCGGTTGACCAACATGAATTGATTGCTTTAATTGCACCTCGTCATGTTTACGTGGCAAGTGCGGAGGAAGACGTCTGGGCCGACCCACGCGGCGAGTTTCTTTCCTGCTTGTTTGCTGATCCCGTTTATAAATTGCTAGGAACTGAAGGAATTGGCGAAAGTAAAGAAATGCCAACTGTTAATTCTCCAATTGGCGAAACTATTGGCTACCACATACGAACCGGTAAACATGACATAAATGAGTATGATTGGGATCAGTACATTAAGTTCGTAGATAAGCATTTTGGTAAACAATGATACTACACAGATAAATTTAAATTTGTCATTTTTATTTAGTTGAAAGTTTTTGTAGAATTTTACATTCAAAGGTAGGCGGCTCGAATTTTGTTTGCTGAAATCCGACGTCTTTTTTGGTTTCCCATTGACAAAAACCAATTTTCACTGTATTAACGGTTTCGTGTATTTTCATTTCGTCAGTCACCCCTTTTAATATCATGGTAGATAAATCACATTCCGGCAAAGGAAACGCCCTAGTTATCGTCGAATCTCCGGCAAAAGCGAGAACGATTGGCAATTTTCTGGGGAAATCGTACGCAGTAGAAGCAAGTATCGGTCACGTCCGCGACCTGCCGAAAGGGGCGAAAGAGATTCCGGAACAGTATAAAAAGGAAAGCTGGGCAAGGCTCGGAGTAAACGTTAATTCCGAGTTCGAGCCGATTTACGTGGTTTCGGATGACAAGAAAAAACAGATAAAAAAATTGAAAGACCTCCTGAAAACGTCGGATGCCGTTTATCTCGCAACGGACGAAGACCGCGAAGGGGAAGCTATTAGTTGGCATTTGCTTGAGGTGCTTCAGCCGAAAGTGCCGGTTCACAGGCTCGTTTTTCACGAAATCACGAAAGAAGCAATTGACGAAGCACTAGCTCATCCACGAAAAGTTGACGACGATTTGGTGCGGGCGCAAGAAACCAGACGAATAATTGACAGGCTTTACGGTTATGAAGTCTCGCCGTTGCTTTGGTACAAAGTCGCTCCGAAATTGTCTGCGGGCCGGGTACAAAGC
Source organism: Thermoguttaceae bacterium (assembly GCA_051660725.1). Classification (GTDB taxonomy): domain Bacteria; phylum Planctomycetota; class Planctomycetia; order Pirellulales; family Thermoguttaceae; genus JAVBSX01. The sequence continues at coordinate 595 of JBOFQC010000912.1, read as the reverse complement.
GTTGCGGTTCGACTTATTGTTCAACGGGAGCGAGAACGAATCGCTTTCCGCAGTGCTACTTATTGGGACCTGCTCGGTTCATTTGCAACTTTACCGGATAACGGAAATAAGCAGTTCAACGCGACATTAACCTCAGTTGGTGGACGAAAGATTCCAAGTGGTAAAGATTTCGACCCAAACACAGGCAAGTTGCTGAATTCGTCGTTTTTACTGCTCGACGAAAATGCTGTCAAAGAACTCAAAGACAGGCTCGGGAATGCAGGTCCCGCCAAAGTAAGAAAAGTCGAAAACAAGCCGTACACGAACCGGCCTTACGCGCCGTTTACCACGAGCACATTACAGCAGGAAGCGAACCGAAAACTCGGATTCACGGCTCGAACAACAATGAGCGTTGCTCAGAGCCTGTACGAAAACGGGTACATCACTTACATGAGAACCGACTCGACCAATTTGTCGAGAGAAGCGATTACAGCCGCACGGAATCTGGTGCTTTCGAGTTACGGAAAAGAATATTTGCCGGATTCACCACGTATTTACAGCACGAAAGTTAAAAACGCACAGGAAGCGCACGAAGCGATTCGACCTGCCGGAAATG
>JBOFQC010000911.1:0-1561 GCA_051660725.1 Thermoguttaceae bacterium | reverse complement strand
AGTGGATCATCACAAGTTCAGAAAAGCCCCCGAATCGGTGTTAAAGGGGATGGGGCAGGAATCCCAAGCGGTAACACGACCGGGGGCAGGGTGCAAAAACATCTAAGTTTATTCTCCTGCTGGAAAAGCAACGAAAAGTCTGCCGTGGAGATGCGGGAGTATATATCTTTCATTACGCGCAAATGCAAAAAATTAGAAAAAACGCGAAACTAATTTGGTTAGAGAACCCAAGAACGAAAACAGGGCGTCTTACCGCGTTGATCCTATAGCCCCCGGCAAGAGGGCAAACCACACAACACCGTCCGACGCCCCTTGCGGGGCGTAAAACCGATACTGCTGTAGTTATTAAAAGACTTGCCGGTACTTATAGGATACAACAATCGCTTACGCGAGAACTAATTGTTATTTGCTTAAAATTCTATTCTAAAATAGCAACTCCGTAAAAATTAAGGTACTAATGACTCTATTCATAATCGGAATTTTAGCATACATTTTTTATAAAATCAAGCTTTTTCAAAAAAATACTTGTTTAACAGCAAATGTTTAAAAATAGCATTGGATTTTATAGCCAGGTCCGTTAATGGCGTCACTTACGACTAACAAGAAATAAATTTTCAGTGGGTATATATTGAAATATGTTTTGTGATAAAATGACCGAGTTGCGGCAGGAGGAGAGTTACAGTGACGGTTGCACTCTAAGTGTTGGAGTTTATCCCAAAGGGGTTGTTCTTCTAAACCGACATGACCTGCCGCAATGTTTTAGCATTAAATTCATGGTTAATACAAAGATAGGGGCGAAAATGAATACGTATTATCTGCAACCTTGCCCAACATGCGGGCGGAGCTTACAGGTTCGAATTGCATACATGGGGCGCAAAGTCCTGTGTCGACATTGTCGTGCTTCTTTTATAGCAATTGACCCGGATTTGGAATGGGAAGGTTCCGTTTTCGAACCGACCCATAATAAAGAAAATAAAGTTTCCGACAAGCAACTTGAGCTCGCGGAGGCATTTTAGTGCATCTTAATTGAAACAATAAACATTTTCGATCAACTTTAAATGCGTTTGACGCTTGCTTTTCAGGTTAAAATGCAAATATGTAAAAGTTTACTTAACAATAAACTTTGATCTTTGTAACGCCGGAAAGCAAAAGCGACAAGCCGGGTGAAACCAGAATAACACGGCTTCGCGATTAATACGTAGAACAGTCACGGACTGTTTTGAACTTTACTTCCCGGCTGTTTTTTTACGTTTTTTGACCAATGCGGCCACCTTTTGTTCCATTGCCCGACCCGGTCTGAAGCCGACAACCGTTTTGGCCGGAACTTTGACTTTTTCACCGGTCATAGGGTTTTGGGCAACTCTGGGAGCGCGGTGCCTAACCTCGAACACGCCGAAATTACGAAGCTCTATTCGGCCTGACTCTACGATTGTTTCAATTATTACGTCAAGCATTTCCTGAACCATTTGCTTGGTAACGACTTGCGACAACTCTAGGCGTTCTGCGATGGTTTTAACAATGTCTCTTTTCTGGCTCATTTTTTTGTCCTTTTTATTTGATA
>JBOFQC010000910.1:0-2592 GCA_051660725.1 Thermoguttaceae bacterium | reverse complement strand
AACCCGGGGTAGTGGTCGAAAAGTAAACCCGACCCTTTAGGGTCGTACATGATTGTAAGTTGTGCAACCCTAAAGGGTTGTGATTGTTTTATGCGTTCCCCCAGGGTTTCGTCTGCTTCGCTTCGCTTGCAACTCAACCCTGGGCTATTGATGGTTGGACGCAAGCGTCCGGGAAAAACGTTACTCACAATCACGAGAAAATAAAACTTGTTTGCGGACTGTTAGCCTAATTAAACGATTGCCCCATGCCCTTGCATCTGATTTTCAGTGCAAGTATAATACGGTGTAGCATTTTATACCGTAAAACGGTATTTTCATACGCTTCGCGGAAAGTTTTCCGCCTCCCTTTGGTCGGCTCGGCTTACCGAAATTTTGTTGGTTTGATTGTGAAAAATTCCAAAAAACCTAAATTCGGAAAAGGTGAGCTTTATGACGTTGTACAGTATATAATGCTATTACCCCTAATTTATATTGCACAAATAATTTAGCATATTTTTATAGTACTAATAACCAACCCGTAAGAAAAGGCGTCGCAAAATGAACGAACCGATGATAGAGGCAATTGGCCTTACAAAATATTACGGAGATTTCGCAGCAGTTGAAGATGTAACCTTTCGGGTAAACAAAGGCGAAGTTGTCGCTTTTCTCGGTCCAAACGGTGCCGGTAAGAGTACAACAATGAAGCTCCTGACCGGTTATTTGGCCGCGACACGTGGTATTGCCCGAATTGCCGGTCATGATATGTCCGTTGACCGTTTGGCAGGCGCCTCGAAACTCGGATATCTGCCGGAAAACGGACCGCTCTATCCGGACATGAGTCCGCGCGCTCTGCTGAATTTTTTCGCTCAGGCACGTGGTTTGTCCGGCAAACAACGGAAAGCTCGAATTTCAAGAGTAATCGAACTTTGCGATCTTCAGGCCGTTATTGGTAAGCCGATTGGAAAACTTTCTCGTGGTTACAGGCAGCGTGTCGGCATGGCCCAGGTTCTGCTCCACGAACCGGAAGTGCTTATTCTCGACGAACCGACTGCCGGACTTGATCCGAACCAGATTCACGAAGTCAGAGAAACGATTAGGCGGCTCGGAAAAGAAAAGACAATTTTGCTTTCGACTCACATTATGCAGGAGGTAGAAGCGGTTGCTTCCAAAATTATTTTCATAAATGAAGGTAAAATCGTGTTTGAAGGAACCGTCGAAGAGATTCGTACCGACTCAAAAGGAATAAAAAAAGAACTTGATGTCCGTTTTAGAGAACTAAGTCGTAAACGTTAAATAATTTTAAAAACTGTAACCGTTCATGGTTTTTAAGGAGTTAGGAGATAGAATTCAGATAATTTCGAATCACCTGCTTACCTAACTCCTAAATTCTGCCGTGAACGGCAACAAAAAACTAAGGTATTAACATGTTCGTAATCAACACAGATTTTGTGCCCGGTATGGAAGTGACAAAAATTTGCGGCCTTGTTCAGGGAAGCACGGTTCGTGCCAAGCATATTGGCCGTGACATAATGGCAAGCCTGAAAAGTGTGGTTGGTGGTGAATTGAAGGGGTATACTGAGCTGTTAAACGAGGCACGAGACGAAGCGATGCGACGAATGGTTGAACGAGCTAAGCAAATTGGCGCAAATGCGATTTTAAACTTAAGATTTGAAACAAATTCAATTGCTCAAAACGCTTCGGAACTGTTCTGTTACGGAACCGCTGTTGTACTTACGCCAGTAAGACAGGGATAATTATTCTGTCGCCCGGCATAAACTGCATGTTTTCCAATTTAGGGTAAGCTGAAGATAATCAGCATTAAACATTGAAAAACTCGGAAAAGGAGCCGACCAACGGGAGGTGGAACACTTCACGCGAAGCGCACCGCCCTTACCGGGCTCCGGTATAAGAAAGAACCAATTTATGAATACACGAGTACTATTTGCCGTTTTCAAAAGAAATTTCGTAGGCTACTTTGCGAATCCGACTGGATACGTATTTATCTGCGTTTTCGTGTTGTTAAGTTCAATTGCGGCTTTTCTGCCTTACGAGTTCTTCAGTGCAAACCTTGCTAATCTTGCTCAGCTGAATTTGTGGTTTCCGTTGATTATGTTGGTTTTCATTCCAGCGATAACAATGGGAATCTGGGCCGACGAGCGGAGGCAGGGGACCGATGAGTTGCTGCTCACAATGCCGGCGGGCGATTTCGAGATCGTTTGCGGCAAATATCTTTCGGCAGTGGCAATTTACACCGTTTCACTGCTTTTTTCGCTTGCCTGTAACTTTGCAATTCTGAGTTATCTCGGAAACCCGGATGAGGGGCTGTTTTACAGCACGTACATTGGATACTGGCTGGTCGGCATTTCAATGCTTTCGATTGGAATGGTTGCGTCGTTTCTGACACCGAATTTGACAGTCGCGTACATATTGGGCGCAATATTTTGCGTGCCGTTTATTGCGTTGTATTGGGCGGATGTTGCTCCGGTAATGCCGAAAGCCGCTTCATTTGTGCAGCAGTTTTCGATTAATAACCAATTCGAACCGTTTGGACGCGGCATGTTGACGCTTGCGAACGTGTCGTATTTTCTCGGCATTACTGTTGTAATGTTGTAT
>JBOFQC010000909.1:0-3366 GCA_051660725.1 Thermoguttaceae bacterium | reverse complement strand
TGGGGCGGTTGAATCATAAACACAGTTTGTTATTTAGCAAAATTCGCATAAATAACAATCCGGGCAAGCAGCAACACTACCTCAGACCGTCATTACGGGACTGGCGTCCCTTCATTCCGGCTTATATGAACGGCATTTGAGAAAATCGCCTACCTTACTCGCCAACTTACGTTGGCGGCTCGCTATCAGAAGGCTCGCAATCAGAAGGCTACAAAAATTATCCTCTTGTTGGGAGTACGTTTACACGTCGTCCGTTTTGGTCGAACTTAACGTATCCGTCAACTAATGAGAAAATGGTGTAATCGCTGCCAAGACCAACGCCTTTTCCTGGTACGAACTTTGTACCAACTTGGCGGACGATGATATTTCCAGCCTTGGCAACTTGACCACCAAATAATTTCACACCACGTCTTTGTCCGTTAGAGTCACGACCGTTTCGGCTGGACCCTTGTCCCTTTTTATGCGCCATAAAATTAGCCCTTTATTTTTTGTCTGTTACTTATCGAGTAAAGAGTATATTGCACCAATGCGTTCATTATACAAGAACGTAAACAGGTATTTTAATAATAACCCCACGAGTAGTCAAGCTCCCCCGGTACGCCGCCGTAACGGAATTGTTTGTCGTTCACCTCAAACTCGTCGCCGAGTCTGCGAAAGTTCAACATGAGCGATTTGGGAATGATTACTCTACCTTTTCCATTATCATTGTTTTCGACTTTGTAAGCATTTGTCAAACCACGAACAATTATTGAGAAAAAGTTTATCTTTGGGTTCACATCAGCCCAAGTCGCAACTCCCCAGACTGTTTCATTTGGCTTAATGTCATTCCTGGAAATACTTACACTGGTATTTAATTTTACGTTCAGATTTTCTCGTTTCGTAATTGGTTCAATAGCCAACGGAATAACTTGGTCGTAGTACAAGACATTTTCACGTTCAACAACGGTTTCTACTGCTCCGTCTTTTGGGTCTACAATTCTTTCCTTCGCCTTAATGACAGAATCGCTGGCTAAAATAAAACGTGGGGCAAATTTTATAGGTTTCGGTGTGAATTTACCCGGCTTGAAGGAACCTTCCTGATTATTCAGGACCGGCGATTTGTTAAATTCGATTACTTGTTCTTTTGCAACGGCTCCGTTTTTCGCGCAGAATTCGCATTCACACGCTTTTATCGTTACCGTTGTCTGCTCAGGAAATTCAAATGGCGTGTCAATTTCTGATGTTAATCCAGCACCTGTATTTGTTACTGAATAGATCATGTACCAAACTTGTTTTTGAACTGGCTTTCCGTCCGGGCCGGGCAATTCAACGGTGATTACGCGAGGCAGCTTAAACTTAAATTCGAGACAATACACTTCGTGGTTGAAACGGACGTCTTTCGCCCAAATCTCAGGATTCAGCACCGCTTTGTCTGCGAATTCTGACGGCTTGCCGGCACGTGAGTTTAACAGCTCGATTATGTCGTGCCGTGAAAACGTTTCATCGTATTCGATGCAAGGCGGAATCGTCGTCATCACACCAGGTCCGAGAACCGGATTCTGGGCCGACACCTGAATTGTGCCCAAAATAAAAAATGATATAAACACGACAAATACGGTGTTTATTGTCGCTCGGTTTGCGAATATTCTATTCATTGCAGTAATGGTTCTTTTCATATACTGGATACGGTAAAATTCCTGACGCCGGACTCAGCAGGCGATAAAGCGCATTGCACAAACACTTTCAATTAGGTTTTCGACACTTCGACATATAAAGTATACTCGATTACTCAGCCTAAAAGGAGAATGTAGATAAAAATTTTTTAAAAATTCAAAGTTTGTGCTTTTCTTGTCGGAATAACTAAACAAATTGTTGCTTTTGTAAGCATTGTCACTCGCTGACAATAAGCAACAATCGTTACAAACTGCCCAAACGGAACAACCCTGTCGAAAAATCAAGCATATCGATTTTTATTTAAAATCCGGTTGCTCATCTCTAAACATCTGTGCGGAATTATTCGATTATTCGGACAGGGACGAAGTGATTAACTTGTCCCTGTGTAGTTTACGAGATTGAGCCACGGAAGGTGATTTCTTCTAAACTGTGTACTATAAAATACATTAGTACCGTTTGCGGTGATCATGCCGTATTGGAAAACGAGGTCTTGCTTCGCCTCGAGTTGTTACTGGGTTTTACAATTTCCAATATGGTTCGCCAATATGATCTGCAGACGCACTGTAAAAAATTAAGGACAGCGTAGGTTATGCCTCGCTGTCCTTTTTTTTGTTTAAAAAGAATATTATGCGTAAATTTTTTCATCTCAGTTAGCCCCGGAGCCCTGCTCCGGGAAGTCCCTGCTGCGGGAGGTGGTTTCAACGCCGAGCAGGGCTCGGCGGCTAACAGGCTGCTCACCTGACACCTAGTGTCTTTAAAATAAAAAAGGAGTGGAAAATTACTTCCACTCCTGAAACCTCAACCATATAGTAATGTGTCTATCCGTTAGATTGTTGTCGCGACTGGTTCGCAAGCTTCTGCTGGAATCTCTGAGACAGCGTCACAAGTAGGTACACATGGAACGGTTGGAACACAAGGAACGCACGGACGGTAGACCTGAACCGGTACTTGATAAGTTATCATTTTCGGTACGCATCGTGTTACCGTTACTGGAACTTGTTTCGGAACCAGCTTGCATACCATTACAGTCTTTTCAGATTGAACCGGCTGCAATACTGTGTAGGAAACATTTTTCGTGCAAACCTTTTGGATCATGCGGCAAACCTGGTACTTCACTTTTTTCTGACGAAGCTCTTGCACCATTTTGCATACTTGGTACTGGACGGTTTTCACCCGGGTTTCCGGCACCATTGTACAAACGGTGTAAGTTCTGCTTTTTTGAACCGGTACCATTTTGCATACTTGATAAGTCACATTACGAACTCGGGTTTGCGGCACCATTTTGCACACGTTATATGTACAAACTTTTGTTTCCGGTACTTGACGGCAAACATTATAAGTTACCGTTTTGTAACAGGTTTGCGGCACCATTTTGCATACGGTGTATGTGCAAACTTTTGTTTCCGGAATCATTTTGCATACTTGATACGCTACTGTACGTGTCCGGGTTTCCGGCACCATTTTGCACACGGTGTAGTTCTGAACACGTGTTTCAGGAACCATTTGGCAAACGGTGTAATTGCATACTTTGGCACGTGTTTCCGGCACCATTTTGCACACGGTGTATGTGCAAACCTTTGTTTCCGGAATCATTTTGCAAACTTGATACGCAACTGTGCGTGTACGGGTTTGCGGCACCATTTTGCATACGGTGTAGTTCTGGACACGTGTTTCGGGAACTTGAACAGCGACTGTGTAATTACATACTTTGGT
>JBOFQC010000908.1:0-2101 GCA_051660725.1 Thermoguttaceae bacterium | reverse complement strand
GCTTTCAGGTTGTAAAGGGGTGTTCCACTTTAACCCGCTCGATTCGAAAAAAATCGGCGAACTCGCACGGGAACACAAATGTACGTTTGTTCCGTCAACGCCGACGTTTTTACGAAATTATCTGCGTCGTTGTCCGAAAGAGGATTTCGAAAATGTGCCGAGTGTGATTTGCGGTGCGGAAAAACTGCCGCTTGATTTAATCGAAGCGTGGCAGGAAAAGTACGGTGTCAGGCCGTGTGAAGGGTACGGTACAACGGAACTTTCGCCCTGTTTGAGCACGAATTTACCAGAGGAACGTATCCGGGACACGTTCAACAAGTACCGCCGTGACGGTTCAATTGGTCGGGCAATACCAAATGTTGCGGTTAAAATCGTCGACATTGACACCAGAGCCGATTTGCCGGTTGACACCGTTGGCATGATTGTTGCGAAAGGCCCGATTGTAATGCAAGGTTACTATCACGAACCGGAAAAAACGGCTGAAGTGCTGAGTGAAGACGGTTGGTACTGGACCGGCGACGTTGGCAAAATCGACGCGGACGGTTTCATTTGGATCACCGGCAGGCAGTCCAGAATTTCGAAAATCGGCGGCGAAATGGTTCCGCACATTTTAATCGAGGAGGAAATCCTGAAGATAATCGAATCGGAAACCAAACTCGACCCATTACCGGAAGGGGTTCTGGCAGCGGTGTCAAGTGTGCCGGACGAGAAGAAAGGGGAACGCATAGTTGTGCTGTACGTAAAGCTGGACGTGACACCGGAAACTATTCGTGCGAAGATGTTGGAAAAAGATTTGCCGCATATTTGGATACCGTCTGCAAACAGCTTTTTCGAGGTTGAGAGCATCCCGGTACTTGGAACCGGCAAACTCGACCTCGCCGCCGTGAAGCAAATGGTCACGGAAATCAGCGAGCCGCCGGCGTAAGTCGGCGGATATACGCAAAAAATTTTTTTCAAGCATTAAACATTTTTTTGAAAGCATCAGTAATATAAATGCGAAACATTATTTTACCGTTAATATTTTGCCTGGCTTTTGGCACCGTAGCCGACACCTGTTCTGCGGCGTCACATCCAGAATTCCCGGACAAAGAAACCGAATGGGACGTTGTGATTTACGGCGGTATCAGCGGTTCGGTTACAGCTGCGGTTCAAGCGAAAAAAATGGGTAAATCAGTCGTGATAATCTCGCCGGACAAACATATTGGCGGCATGAGCAGCGGCGGGCTCGGCTTCACAGATTCCGGCAAAACCGCGACGATTGGCGGACTGTCACGCGAGTTTTACCAACGGATTTACGAACAGTACCAGAAACCGGAAAACTGGAACTGGGAAAAAAAAGACGAGTTCACCAGTCACAACATCGGACAGGGAACAAGTTCGATGCGAGACAAGGACCGAACAATGTGGACTTTCGAACCAAGTGCTGCAGAAAAAACGTTCAACGAGTGGCTTGTCGAATATGATATTCCGGTTTACACAGAAGAAAAACTTGACCGAGAAAACGGCGTCAAAAAAGAAGGCTCGAAAATCAAGTCAATAAAAACATTATCCGGCAAGAAGTTTACCGGTAAAATGTTCATTGACACCACGTATGAGGGGGATTTAATGGCTGCCGCAAAGGTAGCTTACACAGTTGGCCGGGAACCGTCTGCAAAATACGACGAAAAATGGAATGGAATCCAGATCGGAGCGTACCACCACGGACATTGGTTCAAGACAAATATCAGCGCGTACAAAGTTTTTGGCAAACCTGAAAGTGGGCTTTTACCGTTTATCAGCCCGGAACCGCCGGGAAAGACCGGTGACGGAGATCACAGGGTTCAAGCGTACTGCTTCAGAATGTGCTTGACCGACAATACCGAAAACCAAGTGCCGTTTTTCAAGCCGGAAGGTTACGACCCTGCAGATTACGAACTGTTAAAGCGGGTTCTTGCCTCTGGTTGGCGGGAAGCGTTTGAAAAGTTTGACATGATACCGAACCGCAAGACCGACACGAACAATCACGGTCCGTTCAGCACTGATTTTATCGGAATGAACTACGATTATCCAGACGGCTCGTATGATTTGCGTGAGGATATAATTGAAAAACACCGCAAGTACC
>JBOFQC010000907.1:0-18573 GCA_051660725.1 Thermoguttaceae bacterium | reverse complement strand
TATGCAGTCAGATGGTATTTTTATACGCTTAGTGGAAAATATTTTCGTCTATACGAGTTAAGTCAAGGTATGAAGCGGTCCCTTCTTATGTTTGGAATTGCAATGTTTTATGATGAAAAACGTGATGAATCCACTTTGTGAAAAAGTTGTCTTTATGCCTTTATACAATATATAGATAAAAAACTTGTAAAAAACAAAACTTTGATGTATAGTAATGGTATTATTTTCCTGCTTGTTTTTAAAATTTTTTTTTGAGGTAAACAATGAAAGCACAAAAGTTATTATTAGGTAAGGGGGCGAGGTTAAGAGCTTTTACTCTCGTTGAATTGCTCGTTGTAATTGCAATTATTGGAATTTTAATTGCTCTTCTTCTGCCTGCAGTGCAAGCGGCTCGTGAGGCTGCAAGGCGTATGCAATGTTCTAACAATTTGAAGCAAATCGGACTTTCTATCCACAATTTCCATGACGCGAGAAATGGTATACCGCCGCTTATCACACATGAATTTCGGGCAGGATTTTGGACATATCTTTATCCGTACATTGAAAAACAATCACTTCAGGAAATACTTCAACGCGGAACTCCTGGAGTTTTCAATGAATACCTCGACACCTGCGTTGCTGGATGTGTAACAGGTGGCGGACATTACGGACGCGAATGGTGGAATGATAGATTAACAGAAGAAGAACGTCGTGGCTTTGCAAGTGTTACAACTTATCTTTGTCCGTCACGAAGAAGCGGCGTGTCAATGAGTAACGGAACCGGACCTGGCGACCCAGTGAATCCGCGTCCTGGACCGGTCGGCGACTATGCTACAGTTGTTTTTACCGGCAGTGACAGTTCAACTGCTTGGGCTGCGTGTTTCTTCACATACGGTAATACGAATCATTATTCAAATCACAGGGGACCGATTCGCGTCGCAAAGACCGAATTTGCGCCAGTAACATTGGCAATCACTGGATACACGCCACGAGATTCTTTCTCATGGTGGGCGGACGGCACCTCGAACCAGTTGGTTTTGGGTGAAAAACACATTCCTGCTTCGAGGCTTGGAAATTGCGGACAAAACGGTCTAAACGGTTGGCGCGACCAAGGCGATTGTGCAATCTTAGGCCATTCCGGTGGTTTCGCTGCTAGTATTCTAAGGCAGATACATCCGAATTTCAATCTTTTGGGACGTGGACCTAGCAGTTTTTCCGGCGATAATGATAACCCGATTGATGTGTACGGATTCGGAAGTCATCATACTAGCGTGATACTTTTTGCTCGTGGTGACGGTTCCGTTGCCTCTGTCAGTAATACAACTCCGCTTGCGATTATGTCGGCGCTCGCTTGTGTAAATGACGGCGTTTCGGTTTCGCTTCCGTAAATATACTGTCGTCCGGCATAGACTGCATGTTTTACAATTTGGGGTAAGCTGAAGATGATCAGTACTAAAACATTGAAAAACTCGGGAAAGGAGCCGACCTATTCACGCCTCGACGGCAGGTCGCGGGAGGTGGAACACTTAACGCGAAGCAACTTACGCCTGAACGGCAGGTTCCCGCCCATGCCGGGCTCCGGTATAATCCAGTTGTTGTTTTTACTGAAATTCTGCCATTCATATTTTTTACGCCGGGTTTTGCCCGGCGACGAATTTAATCATAAAATGAAACATTTATCAATATTGTCCGCATTGGTTTTTTGCACTTTGATTTCTGTTGGATGTGGTGGAAACGTCAAAGTAAAAGGAAAAGTTTCTTTTCCTGATGGTGAACCACTTTCGACCGGACAGGTAGTTTTCGAGAACGAAAAAGTCTCCGCAATGGGAAAACTTAACGAAGACGGCACATACGTTCTCGGTTCTAAAAAAGAAAATGACGGATTACCAACTGGAAAATACCGTGTTTACATTACGGGTGCAGTCACTTATGGTGAAGCGCCAAAAGAATATACTGATATGTACGGTAGCAGAGGAAATGAATCGCCGCTACCGTCCAGTATTCCTCTAGTTAATCGAAAGTTCATGAGCGCAGAAACGTCCGGTATTGAAGTTGATGTAAAAGGCGCGATGACAAAAGATATTACCGTTGAAAGACCGTAAGCACAAAACGGAGTTCCGGCATGTACGCCTTGCTCAAACACTCTTAAAGAGTTAATATATACTGAGCGTCAGGATTATTTTGCATGTTTGCGGTAGTTAGCGTCGAGCGTTGCTCGGCGTTGCTCTCCGGATCAGGGTTCCGGGGCTAACTGAGATGAAAAATTGTTACGCAAAATTTGCTGATGCTCAGTAGTTTCGGTATAACAGACAGATTTGCGAAAAAGGATTATGCAGGGAGAAATCGCAAATTGGCTTGCTCAGCTTAGTAACGGTGACGAACGAGCGGCAAGACTTCTATGGGACGAGTATTTTCAGAAACTGGTTCGGCTTGCTCGCCGTAAACTGGATGGGATAAACTTGCGCGCTGCCGACGAAGAAGACGTTGCTCTGAGCGCAATGAATAGTTTTTGCCGCGGAATGGTTGCAAACAAATTCAACGAAATTGCAAACGCGGACGATTTGTGGAAACTATTAGTAACCATTACCGCTCGAAAAGTTTCGACTCAACGGAAATTTCACTTCGCCCAAAAACGTGGTCGAGGTCAAGTTCGCGGTGAATCGATTTTCATTAAAGCCGACAACGACAACTCTGAGTTCGGTTGCGGTATTGCAGACGTACTTGGAAACGAACCGACTCCAGAACTTGCGCTCGGCGTTGCGGAGAATTGTCGTGAGCTGCTTGACTCTCTTGGTGACGAAACTTTGCAGAAAATCGTTATTTTAACTCTTGAAGGTTACCGAACCGAAGAAATTGCTCAAAAACTAGGCTGCGTTCGACGTACCGTTGAACGTAAACTGCAAATGGTACGGGACAAATGGAAAACTGTATAAAAAGTTTTTCATAGCTACACAAAGCTACAAAAACAACGCACACTGCATAAAAAATGCTTTCTGAAATTATTTCATATTTTAACGAGATATTTCCAAATGAGCTTGCCGAGTCGTGGGACAATGTCGGCTTGCTTGTCGGTGACCCTGCTAAAACAGTGCGGAAAATAATGACTTGCTTGACCGTAACCCCGGAAACAGTGAGCGAAGCTGCGGAAAACAAAGCCGATCTTATTGTTTCGCATCACCCGTTTCCGTTCCACGCGACGAAACGGATCACGACTGAAACGGTACCCGGTCAGATGCTTTTAAAGCTGGTTGAATCTAAAATTGCCGTTTACAGTCCGCACACGACACACGATAACGTCGATTTCGGCGTTAACAAGCAGCTGGCAGATATGCTGGAATTGCACGATGTGAAGCCGCTTGTTCTCGAAGCCGGACGCTTTGGGCTTTTGCCCCAGCCAATGCTTTTTAATGAACTCGTGAAAAAAGTTAAGACCGCTCTTTCATTGCGGCACATTCAGTTCGTTGATTCTTCCGGCGGCAACGCAGTACGTACCGTTGCAATTGGATGCGGAGCGGCAGGCGGCTTTTTGGAAAACGCAATTGCAGAAAAAGCGGACGTGTTTTTGCTCGGCGAAACAAGTTTCCACACGTGCCTTGAAGCGAAAGCTAATGGGGTTTCACTTATCATGCCGGGCCATTTTGCAAGCGAACGGTTCGCAATGGAGAAACTTGCTGTAAGAATTCAGGAGCGATTTCCAAACATTTCCTGCTTTCCGAGCAGAACAGAAACCGATCCGATTAGCGTCGGCTGATGCAAATCCGATCAATTTTTACCGCTTTTCCTGAACAGGTGTCGATTTCCACAACTGAACCGCAAAGCTTCACGTCTTCGGTTGCAACATCGTAAGTCGTCTGTCTTGAAGTGCGGAGTGCGTCCAAAACTTTTTCGATTTTTCTGCCGATTATGCTTTCGAACGGACCGGTCATGCCGACATCACACTGAAATGCCGTCCCGCCTGGAAGTATCTGTTCGTCTGCCGTTGCAACATGCGTATGCGTACCGAGTACCGCTGAAACTCTGCCGTCAAGATATCGTCCCATCATTTGCTTGTCGCTGGTAGCTTCGGCATGGAAGTCGAGAACCGCAATTTTTACGGACTCGTCTTTTTTGCGAATATCTGCAAGAATCGCATCCGCAGCACGAAACGGACAGTCTATTGGATTCATAAAAACGCGACCAAGCAGACAAAACACAGCGATTTTAATTCCGCCTGCGATTTCAAGAATTGTGTATCGTTTTCCCGGTGCTTCAACTGGCAAATTACCGGGCCGAACAATTTGCGATTCGCTGTCAAGTATTGAAAAAATATCGTTCTTCTTAAACGCATGGTCACCAAGAGTTATGCAGTTTACACCGTAATCCAAGAGTTCCCAATATATTTCCGGGGTAATTCCAGAACCGCCGGCACTGTTTTCAGCGTTGGCAATTACGAAATCTATAGCGTTCTTCCGTTTGACTGCCGCCAAGGTTTCGCCGATGATTCGACGACCTGGGCGTCCGATTACGTCACCGATCAAAAGAATTCTTACTGCTTGAGCCATTAATTTAAGTCGTTCCAGTTGTGTGGTGCAGAATTTTGCATAAATTTATTTTAAAATCATCCAAATTTTATTAAGTTTTTGTGATTTTACCCGGGAAATCACGTATTACAAGACTTTAATAAAAAACGGAAAATTTCTCTTGCATAGTTTCGCTTTAATTCGTACTATACCGAAGCCGTAAAAGCAGCGATTTTTACGGCTGAATATTTTCCCCCTTGAAATTAAAAAAACTCAGGTCTTTGTAAAAATGCCTGAAACCAACATCAACACAACATTTTTCCCTAATTCGACGTCATGCTTAAAACAATGGATGTGAGTACCAGCGGCCTAATGGCCCAACGGATTCGCATGATGGCAATTGCTAGTAACCTGGCGAACTTAACATCGACGCGAAACGAGGAGGGCGAACTTTCGCCGTACAAGCCGCGTTTCACGATGCTCCAATCGGTCAGTAACATGGGACCGAACGGTTCAGCTGGCGTTCAGGTTGCCGAAATTGTGCGAGACGACATTTTTCCGCAGCGGCAATTTGCTCCACAACACCCCGATGCGGATTCGGACGGGTATATTTATTTACCGAACATTAACATGATGGTTGAGTTCACCGACGCACTCGAATCATCACGGTCTTACGAAGCTAACCTCGGTGCAATGGACATCACTAAGTCGATGCTCAACCAAACCTTGCGAATCATCACGTAAATATTATTTCCACATCTCAATTTTAAAAAATGTCAACCTTAACTGGACTCAGTGCTTTTGGCAGACTAAACAGCGGTAACGGTTTGTACACCGGTATCGGCTCCGGTAGCGGTCTGCCCCGCAGACTCGGTGACACCTTGCCGACTGACCTCGATGCGCCGATGACGCTTGAGGACCAGAAACGGGTTTCGTTCCGCGACCTTATGCTCGGCGGCATTCAGGAAGTGAACATGATGCAGCAAAATGCTGACAAAGCGGTCGAAACTCTCATGACCGGCGGCGAAATCGGCACCGCTGAAGTACTTACTGCCGTTCAGAAAGCCGACATCGCTTTTAAAATGATGATGCAAATGCGTAACAAACTCGTCGGCGCATTCCAGGAAATCCAAAACATAAGAGTATAGATTACTTTTGTTAGCCCCGGAGCCCAGCTCCGGGGTGCTACAACGCCGAACAGGGTTCGGCGGCTAACATTTATTACAGCAAAATTATCCAGACGCTCAGTAAAGCCTGATTAAACATGGAATTTATCAATAAGCAATTATTTCAGATTCGTGAACTGTTTTTTGGAATGACGCCGGGTAATCGAATAACGATTGGCCTGTTGACCGCTGTGTTTTTGGCGTCAATATTTTTTCTGTTTCGTGGTTGGACGAAAAACGATCCGACTGTGATACCGCTTTACGGAGGAAGGTATTTCTCGCAGTCTGACCAGAAAACTATCAGCGACGCTCTTGCGGCTGCCCAGCTCGAAGAGTATGATTGGAAACGTGGGCAACTACTTGTCCCATCGAATCAAAAGTCAAAATACATGGCTGCAATTGCCGAAGCCAAAGCGATCACTGACACAGGAGACGCTTTCAGCCAAACGGTCGGAAATCTCGGCGTGTATTCCAGCCAGGCAATTATTAATGAACAGGTGAAAGATGCGACGCAACGTGAGCTGAAAAAGGTGCTTGAAGATTTTTCGTGGATTGACAAAGCATCTGTAATTATCGGGAAATACAAAAATAAAGACCTGACGCTTTATGAAAATAAAGTCTTTCCAACCGCGTCTGTAACCATACGGCCTTTTGGCACAATGCCGATGACAGAAGAACAGGCGTCACAAGTGTCGGCTTTAGTTGCCGGTGCTTTGGGAATACAGGATGCCAATTTGAAAGACATAAAAATTGTTGACACCAAGACTGGAGGAAGCTGGCTTGGAAACGACCTGAAAATTAAAGGCGGCGGAAAAACTTACGAGGAGCAGCAAAAGTATTACCAGGATGATTGGGAACGTAGAATACGTGGCCTGTTTCCAGAAATCGAAGGGTTGGTGGTCGCTACTACCGTCAAGCTCGACGATTCGATGGGTAGAAAAGTTTTCGCTGTGCAACATGCCAAGCCAACAGAAGTTTCATTGCGAACACAAACCACCGACCTTGAAAGAACAGAAAGCGACAGAGCAGGAAGACCCGGTATTGTTGGACAAGGTGGCGTTCCATCTCCCAACATGGGACCGAATATAATATCTGGTGGTCGCACTACTGAGGTTACTGAAAATTCCGAAACGCAACTAGCACTACAAGGAACGGAATCAGAAGGCAGAACTGCCGGATTGACACCAAAATGGATCACGGCGTCAATCAGAGTGCCGTACAGTCACATCGTGAAAACATGGCAACTTGCAAACTCGATGAACGGCCAACCTGCCAGTGAGCCGACTGAAGCGGAGTTAGCGCAAACCGAAGCCGACATAAAAGATAAAATAAAATCGCAGGTCGAAAATCTGATTGGTGATCTTCGCCCGACTGATTTGCCGAACATGGCTAATGCGGTTGAAGTTATCGCGTTCCACAAGGCGCAGCCGGAACCGGAACAGACCACCACTTGGAGTGAAACCATGCTTGCTTGGCTTGGTGCCAACTGGGAAACCCTTTCACTGCTTGGAATCATAACTCTCGGCCTCGGCGTACTTTGGGGCATGACACGTTCAAGGCAGCCGGAACCAATCGTGATTTACGAAGCCGGCGAGGTGCCACTTGAAGAAATCCCGCTTACTGACGAAGAGCTTGCTGCCGAGGAAGAAGAGGAAGCACGTAGACGAACACTTGAACCGTTCAGTAAATCAATGATGTCACTCCAACATGAAGTGGCGGATTTGGTTTCCGAAAACCCTGACGCCGCCGCTAGCGTCTTACGCCAATGGATTGGAAACGTTGTTGTACAGGAATAGTACACATCCAAATGTGAATTTGCCAATTTCGTTTAGCCGCTGATCTAAGTAACTGTAAAAAAATAAAGATCGCAAAATGTTTTTCAGCTACTCCTCGCCCTGAAAGGGCACCTTTTATTTTTTTACTGATCCTAGATCAGCATTTTCAAGAACTGATGCCAGAAAATACAAATCCACTAGTTGACACCCCTGTTGTTTCCGCACCCGTAAGTGTTAATGACACCTCGGCATTGTTCCGCAAACAGATTTATTTTCTGTTAATTGTCCTCTCTGCGGGACTTATGCTTGGCCGAATCGTCGCAGTTGACAATTTGTACGACAAGTCGGTTGCACAACTCAAGAACAGCCAGATTCCGTCGCGTCTGGCAGAAAAAACGGCAGAACTTGAAAAGCGTAATGCACCCCCAGCCGCAATTGAAAAAGTTGTCGCTGACACCGAAAGGAAGCTGAAAGTTGAAGCGGTCCGAACAATGAGACCGTTTCTAAGCGCAAACGACAGAAGCCGTTGGTGTACGATTCGGGCAATAGTTGAGCCGGACATGCGTGTGATTGAAACCGACGAGGCCGGAAATGAAAAAATCGTCTGGTTGGCAATTGACAAAGTTCAGGACCAATACGGTTGGGACACAATTGACATGGTAAAGCATACGTTACCGCCAACCGCTAGTGAGGATGAGGCCCCGGCATATTTATTTTCCAGCAAGCCGCCGCTTTTGCCGATTTTAATGGCGGCACCTTATTACGCAATTTATCACGGCAGTGCCGCTATCTTCGGTGAATCGCACCGCATCTCTTTTGCGAAAGACACGTACCTCATTGTCCGGCTCATGCTGGTAATTATCAATTTGATACCAATTGTGTTCTGCTGGTTCCTGATGAGCCGGTTGATTGAGCGATTTGGCACCACTGATTGGGGACGCATTTTCACAATGGGAGTCGTCTGTTTCGGAACCTTTGTGTCAACTTTTGCGATTACAATCAATAACCACACACCGGGTATATGCTGTATGATAATAAGCATGTACGCCGTGAGTCGGATTGTATTTGACAACAAGCGGAATATAATTTACTTCCTCGTTGCCGGGCTGTTTGCGTCTTTGATGCTTACCTGCGAATTGCCGGCGTTGTCTTACATCGTGTTCCTGATGATACCGCTGTTTATTTTGGCACCGTGGCGGACATTTTGCGGTTACGTGCCGGCGATGTTGCTGGTTTTTGCCGCCTTTTTTGCCACGAATTTTTTCGTGCACCAGACTTTCAGTCCTGCTTATGCGAATAAAGAGTGGTACGATTACACATACACGCGTAATGGCAAGGAACGTGACGCATACTGGAACAACCGTGTCGGGATCGACAAAGGCGAAGAATCGAAATTAACGTATTTGGTTAACACCACTGTTGGACACCACGGAATTTTTTCACTTACACCGGTTTGGATTCTGAGTTTCGTCGGCTTGGCAGGCATGCTCTTCAACCGGGTTGACAAGCGGTACATGTATGCATCGCTTTTCATACTTTCGTTAAGCATAATCTGTTATGTGTTCTACCTTTACAGGCCGCAAGTTGACCGAAATTACGGAGGCATGACGTGCGGTTTACGCTGGATGTTCTGGTTCATTCCGCTTTGGACAATGACAATGATACCGGTTGTTGACCGAATGGCAAAAAATCGTTTTTGCAGAGGTCTGTGTCTGATACTGCTTTTGGTGTCAGTGATGTCAGTTGCGTATCCGGTTGCTAATCCGTGGGATCACCCCTGGGCGTACTTTTTTATGAAATTCCTCGGCTACACGGTAATCGGGTAAGTAAAGCCTTACATATCTGTATTGTTATAATTAAGTCATGACACCTTAAACATCTGGTAGTCATGACTTATGTGTTACAATCTTTCTGTTATATGGATTTCAGGTAGTGATTTTACTTTCTAAAAGATTTCGATCTGTTTTTTCTAATTCTGGCAGCTATTGGTAAACCTATGATTGAGAGTGATCCCAATATCAACGCAGTTGCAGGTTCAGGAGTAGATGAAGAGGTTTCTTCTGAAATAGCTTCAGGTTTTTTGGCCAAGTATAGAAAATCTTGATTCCTTGTGACGCCGTCTTCGAGGTAATTGCTGGAAACGTAAACAGTGTAATCTCCTATGAAATCGTAGTATTCGGAAGTATCATAAGCTTGCATCCAGTAATTTTTGTCGCTGTTGATATTCAAAAGTGATGCCAAAAACTGATCGGTGTCCCACGATAATTTCCATTGTCCCACCATACCCCAAAGGTCGTATTGAAGTAGGCTGCCGCTGTTTCCGGGACTGTTGTAATTGTATCCTTCCAGATTGCCGGTTGCGTACCACGCATATAACGCCGCTCCGCCGAGTGACAACGAATCATTTCGTGCGTTAGTCGTCGTATTGTATTGCGTGTTGCTCAAACTGCCGTATGATTGGGCTCGGTACACGTCCTTTACGTACCTGTTCACGCAGAATGTCAGGAAGGTCGTATCTGTCGCCACTTTTTCTGAATAGGCGCTTAAATCCAACTCCGAATCTTCGGATACAAAGATTTTCATGTTCGTGTAATACTGGCCAGCAATGTAACCGTAGCCTTTACCACCATTTTGGCTATTGATGTCTTGCGCATAATCCGCCCCGACTGTTACTCCGCAAGAAAACAACAGTAACAAAGCGGAAACAAGAACTGTGAGAGAAGATGTTGCTTTCATAGTGTGCAATTTCCTTTCATTTAATATAGAAACTCAGTTTTCTGGTTGGCCCTTCCAACCTTCTAAAGATATTTGTTATGCAATCACCGTGCCGAAACTAACGTAAAATGTACATATTTTGTAAAGCGTTATTTACAAAGGGTTTGCAATTAATACCACAAAGCAAGTGATGTTTGGCATGTCATGAATGGCAGTTCAAAAAGCTACATTTGCTCAATTTTGACTGTCATTATTGTCAAAAATGTATGATTAAAGTGTGCTTGAATATCAATTATTTTATTGGTAGAATAGCTGTCCGGAAATGGAATGATTATCCTAAACATTTTTCAGGCAGCTTTAGTCTTTGGGAAGCCTCATCTTACAAAGATTTCGAGAATACAATGATGACAACCGAATTGGAAAAAAAGAATAAGCTTTCAAGTACAAATGCGATTATTGCCTGCTGCATAATCCCCAGCTTAATTTGCTTGTTTACAACGATTGGCATAACGACTATACGATCACGATCTCAAAATACGCTCCCGATAAGCGGTAAAATCGTTGTCATTGACGAAACGGGAAAGCAAACATCTTCAGATCAGGTGAAGTTGAGCTGTTTTTCACATGATCCACCAGGGTTTCTTAAATCGTCCGATAACCGCGCCAAAAAATTTCCAGTTGACGGGAACGGTAATTTTAGCGGCATGATACCTGATTGTTCGGCAACGTTATTTGGTGAGGATAACGAAGGAAAATATGCCGGAATTTGCGAGTTTAAGCCGGAACAGTCCAAAAGCGAATTGAGAATTGAGCTTAATCCTCGGTATACATTGACAGGCCGCTTGGTTAAAGGAGCGGATTTCGTACCGTTTGCTGATGAAGAGCTAAAAATTAGCTGTTCACGTAGAGGAGAGTTTGGCAGCGACTTCCCATTTGGTTAAAAGCACGCAACTGCCGAAACGTATCATGACGTGAAAACGAAATCTGGTTCGGATGGCTCATTCACGATAAACGACGTAATACCGGGTGCGACATACTCCATTTCCGCCAAAAGAGATACGTATTATGTCGAAGTTGGAAAAATGACAGTACCGATTCTGAAAGGCGAACAACACGACCAACCACATTCAATTGGTGACGTCACTGTTACCGATTCGCACCCAATATCACTCCCAAAGTCACTTAAAAACCAAATGCCGTGAAGTAACAGGGAGAGTGTCCTATGACCCGAATAAATTATTACGCAGATTTGACCGACGTCCAATGGTAAAAAGTTAACTTTGAATGTTCAAAAACCAAGTAAGGTTACCTTTCTTAACCAACGAAACCTCGGCAAATGAAGCCGACCTATTCATGCCTCGACGGCAGGTCGCGGAGGCGGAACACTTCACGCGAAGCTACTTACGCCGTGCTACGATATACACCCCTGTTTTCTGTACAATCACTTCGGGGGACCGCAAAACAAGGCACATTTTGCTTTTCTTTTAAAACACGCATGTTATATCATAAATTTTGTGAATTTTATTAAAACTTATATTGTATATTGTGTATTACGTGATAAACTAGCTAGAGTTTGCTGGTAAGTGTACATATTTTTATAAATGCACCTGCTAGTTTTCCAATACAATTTATTATTTTAAATAACTTAGAGGAGTAAAGTAAAAAATGAAGAAAGAGAATGGCAGCGTTAAGAAAATGTTAAACTTGGGAAGCGATAAACAGGAAGGCTTTACCTTGGTTGAACTTCTTGTGGTAATTGCGATCATTGGTATATTGATCGCTTTGCTACTCCCAGCCGTCCAAGCTGCACGTGAGGCAGCCAGACGTATGCAGTGCTCGAACAATATCAAGCAGATTGGACTAGCTTTGCATACGCACCACGACGCACTCAACTACATGCCGCCTGGTGCCACATTCTTGCCGAAGAAAAACGGTGGAAACTGGGAAAAAGCGTGGGGATGGGGAGCTTTGGTTCTTCCGTACATGGAACAACAAGCACTTTACGAAAAGTTACAAGTTGGAAAAAAAGCGTTTGATGAGGTATTTCCTGGTAACGATTATGCCAACTGGAATGCGGAACTTATCACCGCTTCACAAACCCCGCTCCAAACATATCTTTGTCCAAGTGACTCTCGAAGTGGTACCATCAACACCCAAGTTGACTACGTTTCCGGACAACTTCCAAACAGCCACAAACCAGGGCTGAGCAACTATGTTGGTTCGTTCGGTTATAGTTGGGTTACTTGGGGTGGTGGCGATCCACCAGCAGACAGACGCGGTATGTTCCGCTGTAGAGATGGTGTGCCGATGGGAAGCATTTCCGACGGTACAAGCAACACAATGTCTGTTGGTGAGCGTACTTGGAAGCACCACGGTGCGTACTGGATCGGCGTTGGAAATACGGTTTCCGAGGATTCTTGGTCATTATGTAAAGTTGTTGGCCGAAACTCCATGATTCGTCCGAACTGCCCGATTCCACCGGGTGAAGAAAGAAACCAAGGTAGCGGTAGCCGTTTCTATCACGCTTTTGCAAGTTTCCACACTGGCGGTCTGAATGTCGGGCTGATGGACGGTAGCGTTCGCTTTATCTCAGAAACGATCAACTTCCACGATGGACTAACCGCTGATGGTTCTCCCTATGTTGAATGGTACAGCGGTATTAGTGGTGTTGCCAACCTATCTACACTAGGTATGTGGCAACGTCTCGGTCTTCGAGATGACGGACAAAGTGTCTCATTCTAATCATAGTAATTTCAAGCACTTACAATATTGGCCGTACGGTTCTTCCGTACGGTTTTTCCAGATCGTAAACAAATTGGTTTGTGATCGATTTCTTGTTTCATCCAAATAAAACTAAAATAAATTACAATGCAAAAGAATTTCATGAAAAATATCCTGACGTTTGCCATTTTGCTAACAGCCTTCTCCGTTGTTGGTTGTGGCAACGGACTAACCTCGCTTAAAGGTAAAATTAATATCGATGGGAAACCGGCACCAATGGGAGTTTGCCTTGAGTTTGTCCCAAGCGATGCCAGCCAATTACCGTGTATGGGCGGAGCCGATGAAAATGGAAACTATGAGGTGCAGTTTAGCTTTCAAAAGAAAGGAATCCAACCGGGCGAATATACCGTACGACTCTTGCCGTATAGTGGAGGCGGTTCTTCAGGTATGCCGACCCTTGACGCAAATGGTAATCCGATACCAAAACCGGAAGTAGAAAATCCTGTTGCGAAATTGCCAAAATCTTACTACGAAAAGATCGAAGTAATTAACGTTCCAAAAGGCGGACTGAAAAAAGATTTTGATCTAAAGTCGGAAAACTAACAATTTCCTCTTTATAGTCGCTATTTCGGGGCAGAATAAGAGACTAGTGTAAAAGTTGAACGACTTTTGGACGACATTCACGAATTTTGTAAAAATTTTGACTTTTCTGATCCTCTTTTGGGTTGAAATTGCTCAGATTTCGGGTCAAAACGCTCCAAATGCGTAAGAAAACTTGATTGTTGTGTACAATTTCATTTGTTTGAGAGAAATTTTCGCTCAAGGATAAATTGCCCGGCGTAATATTTGGGCCACTGAGCCCAGCTCTAGGGTGTAATGCCGAGCAGGGATCGGCGGCTAACATTTATGACCGCAAAATTACCTTGACTCCATGTACAATTACGCTTCTTATGAAAACCAATGAGGTACAAAATGAAAAATTGCGTTAAAAAAACTTTTCTTTACGTGTTGTTGACTTTAAGCATTATTGTTGTAGGAGTAACGAATTCGTTCGGTGAACAGTGGTATCTTGGCGAAGAGCAGTATTTCCTCATACCCATTGAGCGAAACGCTGAAAACATGATGTATTATGGGATGTGTGAAAAAGCTGAATTGGATATTCCTGGAAACGCATACATTTTCAGCGTTGAACAGTTGAAAAACAATTATTCTTCGTTTTCGCCGTATGCTAAGGAGCTGATAGCGAGTGGTTTACTTAAACCAGTGCCAGAAAAAAACATCTATTTTTTCGTGGTCCGTACGGAAGAAGACAAAGATTTTACTGTTAAATATGGAAAATATACACGAGAAGTTTCGGCCAGTGAAGCACTTACGGGTGAAGAGCTTGAAAACGCACGCCGATATTTTGTGCTTGCTGAATACATTCAAAATTTTCGTCGTGCCCAAGGTAAAGAACCGGGCTGGGCTGTATTACAAGAAAAATTAAAAGAAAGCGACAAAAAGGTTCGTGAGATTTTCGAAGAAGGTGGTGTCGATTGCCCGAAAATCAAGATGGCACCACGACGTTTCTCAATTGACAACAATTTTAACTCGTTGTTTGGCAGGATGAGTGGCACACGAGCGATTCATTTGAACCTTAGCTTGAACAGAGGTGTCGATCATGCTCTTACTTACACTGACGATGACTTGCGAACAGTAGACATTGGCGAACTCGAAGGTATCACCGTTGCGGAAATAGATTGGGAACCGCTTGTCGAAAATTTGTCACCGGCACTTGATCCGCATGCAAAATATGTGCCGTTCGATCAGCATTTCGCCGTTTTTCCGTCCGTGCAAGCTGCGCAGGCCGTACTTGCTGCGGTTACCGAATCAGGGCTTTCCGCCTTGTCGAATCCGGTACGGGACGGCGTCACCGCTCCAAACGCGGATTTAAAAGTTGTCAAACGGTATTTGGCCCAACTTGAACTTACGCAAGAAATTATGGAAGGGCTTGCCAACTCCGGCAAGGTGAAAAGCGTCGCAATCACCGGATCGGATACGTATTTCGAAGACGGAACTGATATCGCAATTTTATTCGAAACCGATTCGCCGGACGCAATAATCGAACTTTTACGTGCTACGAATTCAGGTGACGCCACTCCGAAAAGATTAGTCGAGAAAATTGACGCCGAGACCGTGATTTTGACCAATTCGCGGTATCAGTTGGATCAGGTACGCAAAACAACGAAAAAGGAGATACCGTCTCTTGCCGACTTGGATGAATTCCGTTACTTCCGAGATCGGTACAAAATTGGCGAACCGGACGAAACCGTTTTCGTTTTCTTAAGCGACGCCACGATTCGCAGATGGTGTTCGCCGTGTTGGAGAATCGGACAATCCCGACGAATCGAGCAGCAGGAAATTCTTGCAACGCTAACAATAGAGAATATACAGGAACTGATATCAATGCAACCCGGAGCCGAAAAGGCGATTTCGATTTTTGATTCTGAAGATCAGGTGCCTGAATCGCCGATTAAGCGTGATCCTCAATTGCTGGCGGAAACGAAATACATACTGACACCAAACGGGGCAATCAGTAAAACATACGGTTCGTATAACAGCCTGACACCAATAAGCGAGCTGCAAATCAAAAAGGTTTCGCCTGCGGAAAAGGCTGCGTATAAATCCTGGAAAGACGGATACGAGAGAATGTGGCGAGGATTTTTTGACCCGATTGGAATTCGCCTGACGCTAAAAGATGACACCGTCAAAACCGATGTCTCGGTTATTCCGCTGAGCATTGCCGCGCAAGACCAAATTACATCGATATTTGATGTTGATAAGGATTCTGTCGCTTTACCAAGTGAAGTAAGATACGATGTTCCGTCGCAGTGGATTGTAAGAATAAACCCGAAAAATGATCGGATACGGTCCATGTTCAAGGATGGAAATGTTAGCATGAGTGATTGGGTAGGCAATTATTTAACAGTATATCTTGACGCCGATCAATACTGGGATACGCTTTTTAACATGATAAATAAAGACGACAATGATATGTTCATATCATATCCGCCGCTAAAACTTTCACCTAACGATGACATTTTACCTTTGGTTGTTGAATGCGGTACTAATGGAACTAAAAACTTGGACGTTGATGCGTGTTCCATGTATTTATTATGGATGTTTGGTGGTCGAACCACGACAAGTCAGGAAGAATATCGCGGCATTAATTATTATAATATTAAAGCAGTGAGTGCTAAAAATAATTCCTATACTATCAATAATTTATATATTTGCACCGAATACAACCGTGTTGTGGTCACCCCGAATTTGAAAGCGCTAAAACGTGCAATCGACAGGAAGCTTGACGCAAATACGAAACTTGAAGAAAATCAAATAAACACAATGACGTCAGCGGACGCTAAACCTGAAGACTTGCCGACAAAATGGTTAGGCGAAAGCATTTGTGTGAAATTGGATGAGCAATTTATTCCCTTTGCAAACCTGTTTTTTATGAACAGTGTCAAGCAAAGTATTGAAAATGCCACATCACGAAACGACGAGATAATCGGTTATTACCAAGAACACTTCCCAAACAATGACCCGATTGAATTGCACGAGCGGCTGTTCGGTGAACGCCTGTTCCGTCATGGAGAAATCCAGCTGGATTCACCATTTAAGGGGATAAAAAATGCGGAGCTTGGTGTCACGCTGGAAAATAACACACTTCGAGCCAGAGCAGATGTGCGGTTCGAGGCACCAGATAAGAAGTGACACCGGTCACGAGTAGTTTGTATAGAAAGTAAGATTGTATAGGTAGCCCGGTTTCTCCGAAACTGGAGCGACTTTCGAAGAAAGTCGCCTACCTAATTTAGTTGATGAGTTTAGAACCGCTGATTCCAGGATCAGCGGTTAAACATAATCGACAAATTTAAATTTGGTTCTGTTTTACTTCTTTTTTCCGATCTTCTCGAAAGTACCGGTTTCGTAAAAATGTTCCTCTTGCGCTTTGTGCCAGCCTCCGAACACATCGTCAATTTTGAATAGTTCGACATGTGGGAATTTGTCAGCATATTTTTTCGCAACTTCCGGATCGGACGGGCGGTAATAATGCTTTGCGCAAATCTCTTGCCCTTCAGGCGAGTAGAGATACTCTAAATACGCTTCGGCTAGTTTTCTGGCGTTTTTCTCACCACTTTTGTCTTTTGCATCTTTGGCGTCAACGGTGCCGTCAACGATTGTTACCGGCGGTTCGGCGAGAATGCTGATTGACGGAACGACGACTTCCAAATCTTTTCCTTCTGAAGTGCTTAAGAAGTAGAGTGCTTCGTTTTCCCAAGCGAGAAGAACGTCGCCCCGCTTGTTTTGCACGAACGTGTTGGTAGACTGTCTGGCTCCGCTGTCCATTACCGGCACTTTGTCGGCGTTGAAGATTCCTTTTACGAACTCGAACGCTTTTTCTTGAGCGGCGTCAACTTCCGCTTTTTTGCTCGGGTCATTCAGAACGGAGAGGTCGCCGAGTTCCTTTTTGAGTGCGTAACCCCAAGCGGCAAGGTAGTTCCAACGTGCACCGCCGGAAGAACGTGGGTCCGGTGTGATAATTTGCACATCTTCTTTTAACAGGTCGTCCCAATCTTTGATCCCTTTAGGATTGCCTTTTCGCACAAGGAAAACAATAGTTGACGTGTACGGACAGCTATTGTTCGGAAGCCGTTTCTGCCATTCCGGATTGATCAAATTGGATGACGGCTTGGCAATATTGTCAATGTCAAAAGCGAGAGCAAGTGTCACAACGTCTGCGTCAAGACCGCCAATAACTTTTCTGGCCTGGCTGCCGGAGCCGCCGTTTGACTGTTGGAAATCGACCTTTTCGCCGGTCTTGTTTTCCCAGTATTTCGCAAATACTTCATTATATTCTTTGTAAAGTTCACGTGTCGGGTCGTAGGACACATTCAGAAAAGTTTTTTCTTTTTTGCATGCGGTAAACGCAATAAGGCAAACCAAAATGCTCAAAAATGCAAAAGAACCTAAAAAAGCAAATACTTGTTTGAAAGTTTTCATAACTAATTGCACGTAAAAAGGTTTCGGATGATGAAAGCCGCAAACAAACATATACGACTTGTTTTGCATAAGTCTAATGCTACAAATGGCATACGGCGACTATTAACATATCACTTGAGTACATTTTACCACAAAAAAATTATAATAATAGCTGGAGTAGGGAGGGAATAATAATTGTAAAGGGCTAATATCACCCGTCTAACCGGTCATAATGCGGCAACCGTTTGGCACATCTGTCTTTGGGGTTTCGTATTGCGAAAAATTTTTAACTTGGTAATATTATACTGAGGTCTAGGATTATTTTTAGTACTGTTCAAAAGACTTCAGCAGCGAGCCGCCAACGTTAGTTGGCGGGTACCGACATAATTTACTGCAAAATTTTCCGTTTTTCAGTATTTTCGCTGAAAACCAACATAATTACCGTTTTTGCCACTATGAGCACGCCAGTACCTCCAAGTACGCCAGATTCACGTAATCGACGACAAAGCCGTCACGCAATATTACCGATTCTGATTTTCGTTTGTTGTTTCATGTTCGGAATTTGGATACTTCCGCGTATCGCTTTTCCGATTTCATACGCAATACATCGAGGAGCGGAAAAAGCGAAAGTCGATGCGGCAAAAAATTTCTTCGATTCTCTACGAAGTGAAGGCGAAAAGTTTCCGGTGTGGGAAATCG
>JBOFQC010000906.1:0-6260 GCA_051660725.1 Thermoguttaceae bacterium | reverse complement strand
TGTTCGACTCCTCGGCAATTGTAATCATAGCCATTACCTGAGGCGGTATGATACCGGTTTCTGAAAGTGGTTTGGAAAGCGATTCACCAGACGAAACGTTTTCTGACGACTTAGCAATTGCTTCGGCAAGTATCACGTTTCCAGTCGAACCACTCGAAATTTCCAAAGCGCGCAGTATCGGCACGCCGTTTTCCATTAGTGTACCGAAAACACGACAAAATCGGGCAACCGACGATTCCAGCATTATCCGTCCGAGTACTGGCAGTTTCAGCTTCCAATTGTCAACTAAACGCCTGCCCCATTTCGTGGCAACTTGAGCACGCAACCAAAAAAACAGAACTGCAACGCCACCAATTACGTAAGGATAATAATTTAATAGTATCACCCGTGACTTCATGAGCCAAATTGTCGCAATTGGCAGTTCCGCGCCTTGCGCAACGGACTGTTCAAACATAGGCTCAAACATCGGCACAAAAAACACGACCAGTACCGTAACCAAAGCGACACCGACGAACATTAAAATCAACGGATAAATCATTGCGCCGATAATTTTGCTCCGCATTTCGCCTTGCTGTTCGAGAAATTTCGCAGTTCGTTTAAGGGAGTCTTCTAAAAAAGCCCCTTCCGTTCCTGCCCTTACAATGCTTATCGTAAGGTCGTCGAACACTTTCGAGTGAGAAGCAAATGCGTTATCAATGGATTCACCTTCCGAAATCTTGTCATGCAGATCGGTCAGCACTTCTTTCAAAGTCGAGTGAGTCGTCTGTTTAACAAGCACTTGAAACGCACTGAGAACCGGCACGCCGTTTTCCATTAAGTCGGCAAGCTGCGCAAGAGTTTGTGCAATCAAAGCGTCTGGAATTCGCGGCTTAAAGAAATTCAGATCAACTTGCCCTTTACGCGCATCTTCCAGCTTAAGCGGGAAGAGCGACTGCCTTGCAAGCATTTCGAGCGCTTCCCGACGTGAGTTTGCTGTCAGTTTACCCGAAACGTCACTACCTGACATTGACCGGGCTGAATATACGTAATCGGGCATTTATGAAGGAGGTATTTTAGACTTTAGACTTCAGACGTTAGAAATCTGAAGTCTAACGTCTGAAGTCTAAATATCTAACGTCTAATTAATTACCAAATAAGGAACCTAAAATACCGCCGCCACCTTTTACCGACTTTTCTTTCGGAAACGAAATACCGTCAGCGTCAAGTGCTTGGATATAATCAACCGTTAGAGCCAAAACTTCGTTAAGGTAATTGTCTCGTTTGATTTTACTTTCGGTATCATTGGCCAATTCTTCGAGTTTGTCAGCTTCGTCTTTTTCGGCACGTAGTCTTTCTTTTTCTTCGAAGAATTTCTTTTCGTTCAAGGTCCGTTTCTTTTTATCTTTCAGATCAATGTACGTTTTCACGTCACGTAAAGTCTTTTGGAAATCGGAATCTTTCGCAACACGTTCTGCTGACTTTTCGCGTACTTTTTCGACAACGTCGTCTTGCACGTACTGGAATTTAGGCAGATTCTTGCTTGCCGGTATCGGATCAAACGAAAGTGGATAATCCAAATCTCGTTCGGAGAAATCCTGGAGGTGGTCAGTTATTGACGGTAACACGACATCCGAGGCGACACCATCAAGCTGCGGTGAAACACCGCCCGGCAGGAAAAAGCCGCTAACGGTCAATTTCAACGCTCCGAGTTCTGGTGCGTTCGGCATACCACGGTAAACAATTTTACCAATATCTTTAAGTTCCTGAACCGATCCCTTGCCGTGAGTCGAGGAATCTCCGACAATCAGGCCGCGTTTGTAATCTTTAATCGCACCGGCCAGAATTTCACTAGCACTGGCACTGAATTTGTTAATCACGACGACCAGCGGACCTGTCCATTCAATTGCGGAGTTGCGGTCATCAAGGTTGTTGGTTCGAGTGGCATCTTTCGTCATGACAACGGTACCGGTGTCAATAAACAATCCCGTTGTGCTGACGACTTCCGGAAGCGAACCACCGCCGTTATTTCGCAGGTCCAGAACGACTGCGTCGACGTTGTCCAACACGAACTTGGCCAAAATTTTTCTGATGTCAGAAGTCGTGTTCCTGTAATTCGGGTCACCTTTTTGTGCCGCATCAATGTCGAGATAGAAACTCGGCAAGCTAATTACGCCGATACGGTAAGGCGAACCGTCCGGTTTTGTGCCCGCGTCGAATATCTCGGACTTAACCGCTTGGTTGTCGAGGTCGACTTTTTCGCGAACAATCGTAATGGTTTTAGTCGGCGGTTTCGGTTTTCCTTCTTCTTTATACTCTGCGTAAGCGTCTGCGTTTTCAGGCGAGACGATTTCAAGCCGTACTTTTGTACCGCTGTCACCACGAACTTTGTCAACGACATCGGTGAGTTTCATATCGTAAACGTCAATCATGGGACCATTTTCATTTTGTCCAACAGCGACAATCCGATCATCCGCTTTGATAAGTCCGCTTTTGTCAGCAGGGCCACCAGGTACGAGTTTGTTCACAACAGTGAAACCGTCAATTGATTGCAGCGTAGCTCCGATCCCTTTCAAATTCAAGCTCATCATGATAATGAAATTCTTGTAATTTGACGGTGACATGTACGAAGTGTGCGGATCATACGAGTTCGCAACCGCTGTCAGGAAAATCTCGAGCAGTTCGTCGTTGTTCGTCTGACGCATACGTTTGCCGTAAAAATTATAACGTCTTTTCAACCGTTTTGTAAGTGCTTCAATATCGGAAGCGGCAGTTGTGGCAGCGGCGGCTCCTTCTGTTTCCCAGTATTTTTTCCAATCTTCTTCTGCTTTTTTCAGCTGTTCGGGAGAGTATCCGGCGGCTTCGCGTTGCTTTTTCGCATCGGCTTCCGCTTTGTCTTTTGCTTTTTCAATTTCTTCGGCTTTCAGCGAAAGAAGTTCGTAAACAACCCGTTTCAGCCATTTATCTTTCGCTTCAGCTTCGTTTTTCGGATATTCCATCAGCTTTCGGTCAACGACGATTTCTTCGTCGGTATTCAGATCAACCGGCCCGCTCAAAATGCCCTGCACAAGTGCGATTCGTTCATCGACACGTTGCAGGTACCGGTTGAAAATGTCGAACGCAAAACCGATATTACCGGAAGTTACCATTGCGCCGATCTCTTTCTTACGCTTGGCAAATTCGTCGATGTCCGACTGGTAAAAGTATACTTTCATCGGGTCCAGAGCCTTAAAGTAAAGATCAAAAGCTCGTTCCGAAAGCTCCTCATCTGTCGGACGCTTGGAAAGGTGCGAAACTTTCAATAAGGTTTCGACATTTTTCGATATGTTGCGTTCCCGTGTGGTTGTCGATAACGACTTTGCAGCGTCCCCATTAGTTTGTGAAAATGCGGAGGCTGCACAAAATGCAAACGCAATTAAAAATAAACACGTCTTGTGTGTGGCAGACAAAAATTTCATAATTTTGGAATGTTTGAGTTTTTATAGTAAGTTTTCCCTAATACCGTTCAACATTATGAAA
Source organism: Thermoguttaceae bacterium (assembly GCA_051660725.1). Lineage (GTDB taxonomy): Bacteria > Planctomycetota > Planctomycetia > Pirellulales > Thermoguttaceae > JAVBSX01. The sequence goes on along the minus strand of JBOFQC010000906.1, from coordinate 2,765 downwards.
ACGGTAGTTTTACCATGCGTTATCATTGAACCGCAGTTTTCCTGACTTTACCCGGTGGGAAAAGCAAGGGTTTACGAAGCGGGTAAACTGCAACATGTTGAACACGTAAAGTATATGAAAGTGTTTCCGAATTGTACCAATTGTTTCGTAAAAATGGAATCCCTAATTCCTTTTTCTCTATTTTACCAAACCTATATATTCGCTAGAATCAAAATATTCTTCGTTTAACCAGTCTCGGAAAATAATGCCAAGCTGGTGATTTATGGGGTTTGCCAACGTTTTTTCGTTTTACATTTCTGGTGCAACGTAAACGCTTCCAGTGTCAGAGTCGTGTTCGTTTCCGGGATTTTGCTGATCGAAATCTGTACTTCGTCTCTGCCCGGAATCGGTGCGGTACGCGGTTACCGGAATCCCGACCTGGTCTCCTGCGTTTCTCGGTTTCGGCTTCGTCGAGGATGCGTCACCTCTGTATGGGTTTGCATACTGTGGATTTCTTACACTTTCAGTAGGTGCTCCCGACGTATCTGGTGTTGCTGTGTGCGTTGGATTATTTAGGCTCGTCCCAGTATCTGCCAGTGCAGTAGTTGTATCTTGCGGGTTGCTTCCCGGCGTTTCGTTTGGTTTTTTATACGGTTCAGCCGCTGTACTGCCAGTACCTGTACCACCACCTGTTGCTGTACCAGTGCCAGCACCTGCAACCGCAGTGTCGCCAGTAGCCGTTGTGCTACCGGTTGTTGATATACTTTTGGGATCAACGCTATTTGGCGTGTACGCACTTGTTCCCGGCGGTTCAATTGTCGGTGTTTTAGCTTTTCCACCAACCGCTTCAGGTAATTGGCAACCCACGAAAGTCGCAGTGCCGACGCTGAAGCACAAGAAAGATAGTACTACACTTAGGTAATACCGGCTGCGGGATACTGGATTAGTCGCTTTGGTTTTCATCACTTTAGCTGAACATTTAGCTTGTCGAGAAATTTATCCGTATATCTGTATACATTGAAATAATATTACATATTAGGGATATATACAAATATTTCAATTTTATGTCCAGAGCAATCTGAAAGAATTACTACCTAACAAGAAAGCGGTAGAAGCCTTGCGTCAAGTTTAAAGCCGTCAAGAAAGGAGGAGGTTGTGTAAAGTCAACATAATCAAAACCTTTCGGAGTACCTTGTGGGATGAGTTTCCAGGGTCAACGCATCAAAAAAGTTTTGAGTGCTTTTGTTCGGAAGTCGGGATCGAGAGCCGCTTGGTACATCGCCATTGGAATCGAACGCTTGCCCTTTATCTGGTTTAGTTTAACAGCCCAATCGCCAAACGACGCAGTTTCGTCAAGTTTTCTGCTCCGTGACCTCGCCGTGTGCGATTGCCGTCCTCGCCCAAGCTCACGTCCAATATCCAATGTAACCGATTTTCAATTCCCCAATGACTGCGTAACACCATTCCCAATCGATTCACCTGGTCGCTACTGACATGCCCTGAGAAAACGGACAGTACAACCAACCACCAATTTGGTTAGTAGACCGAAAATAGTTTTTAAGGCATAATGAACAGAGAAGTTGTGGATGAAGAATCCGCCCAGTCAAATGACCGTGCAGACTTCTCCGTTCATACGTTATTCCTCGGCGAGTTGCTCCTCAGAAGTGCTGCTTCCGCTTCATCGCACCTTTAAATTTGTAACAGCGAACCGTTGTCGTCAACTCCTTCTCTCGGTCAATATAGCGCAACTCAAATTCATTTGGTGTCATGTATCCCAACGACTGATGCACTCGATCCGAATTGTAAAACATCTCGATAACTCGATGATTGACGCCTCCGCTTCCTTTAGCGTTTCATAAACTCCATGCGGATATATCCATTCGCATTTCTGCTTGCCGAATTCGCAATGCTGACACCACTAATTCCGCTTTCATGTGATCAGCCATCGAATAGCCAAACCTTCCGTGAAAACAGGTCGATGATAGCAGCGACGAACAACCTGCCTTCGGGCGTTTCGACATAAGTGATGTCCGTTACCCATTTCCCGTTCGGCTTTTGAGCCTGAAAAATCCCTGGACAAAACATTTTCCGCAACTGGATTCTTGTGGTTCGAATCGGTTGTAGTAACGCGATGTTTTTTCGTGCGATGCTCTTGATACCAGCCAGCTTGCAGTCGGCATGAACAGTACGTTGGGTATTTTACTGTCCGTCAAGTTTGGGCCACCTCAGTATCTCTGAACACACTGGACAAATCGTTATAAAATGATTATCCTATATAAGTGGAAGTTTTGTAATAACTTTTTATTTGACTCAAGATACGAACAAAAAATAAACAGAAATGAGAATAGGCGTTCTTTGTAGTGGCGGTGATGCGCCGGGAATGAATCCGTGTATCAGATCGATTGTCCGTTCAGCTTATCGTTACAACGACGAAATAATCGGCGTAATGCATGGCTACCAGGGAATATTCGACGAAGATTTTTACACCAAAAAAGACTTCGCTCTTTACGAAGGTATGGGGATGCGTATGGTTTCCGGCCTTACAATGCAGGGTGGAACGATTCTGCACAGCAGCCGGTGTATGAAATTCACTACCGAAGAAGGTATAAAAGAAGCGGTCAAAAAGTTGAAGAAACACAAGTTCGACGCTCTACTTCCAATTGGTGGAAACGGTACCATGACAGGAGCTTACGAACTTTCAAAATACTGGGACGGCCAAATTATCGGACTGCCCGGTACAATTGATAATGACCTGCTCGGCACAGATGTGACGATTGGTTTCGCCA
>JBOFQC010000905.1:0-6275 GCA_051660725.1 Thermoguttaceae bacterium | reverse complement strand
ATATACTGAACAACGGCATAAAACTAACCGTACTTAAAACAGTATAGTTATTATTGATTACAGTTACAGTTCCCAATCAGGTCGTCCAGGACATGAAAGCACAATTCGACCAGTATCTCTGTACAACGTAACGGTTCTGCTGTGCGACCCGCCGACATCTTCGGCCATTGGCCCTAAGCCAAACTGCCAAAGAATCTTTTTGGCCGCAAGCACATTTCGTTTACCAATATTAAATGTATTATTCGGGTCGGCAACATTTGCTCCACCAGCAATCTTAACAATAAGATTTGACGGTTTCGAAAGACTACCACCGACTTTTTTCATCGTCTCAATAAGTGCCGGAATACCAGTGTCGGCGAAATACCCAGGCAACTGTTTGGCTCGGTCAGGAGAAACCGACGATTCTGGAAGCGCAACATGGTCCATGCCGACACAACGTGTACCACGGTCCAAAATCATCACCGCAATGCACGATCCGAGCGCCATTGTTCGAATCACTCCCCCCGGTGAGCATGTAGCACCGAAATCGCCGACGCCAAGCATCAATCTGGAGGGTCCTGTTACCGCCATCTTACTATTATGTTGATTTGAAATATTTTGCCAAATTAACCTAGTACGCAACCTATATTAGATTTTCTGTTCAGGAAACGCTGATCTAAGATCAGCGGCTAAACATAATCGACAAATTCTGATTTGGCTGTGTACTATACTAGTGCCAAAAAACACTCGTAACTGATTATCTTAAACGACCACCGCCGCTAAACAAGGGGGTGAATAACAAACTTATCAAATTATTTGCGGTAAAGCAATAGCGCAATAAAAAATGGTCCGCCCAAAAGACTGGTTATTATGCCGACCGGGATTTGTGATCCCAGAAGTATTGAACACGCAACCCTGTCACAAACCGCTAGAAAAACAGCACCGCACAAAAGCGTTGCCGGGGCAAGTATTCTGTGATCTGAACCAACCCCAAGTCTGCACAAGTGTGGAACCATTAGGCCGACAAATCCTATAGGACCTGTAACCGCTACAATTGCGCCAACGAGTAAAGATGACAAAAAGAACAGTATCGTTTTGCACTTGTTTACATCAACGCCGAGCGAAACCGCCCGATCATCTCCGGTCAGCATGACGTTCAACGTTCTGCTCATTAGCAAAATAATTACCGCAGCAATTGCTATTATTGGGGCGAGTTTCAATATCGTTTGCATTGAAGCCTGATCGAAACCGCCCATTGTGTACCGCAGTATACGAAAGGTCTGCGAAGGATTCGATATGTACTGTAAAAACAAAATTAAACTCGAAAAAAAGAAGTTCACCGCTACGCCTGCCAAAAGCATACGCTCAGTTGACATGTCGCGTGATCTGGAAAGAAAAAACACAATACTCATTGCCAGAAGAGCGCCAAGAAATGACGACCAAGTTGTGCCTGTAAGTCCCAGAAGCGTAAAACCAGTTGTGAAGTATGTCGTGTAAACCGCCGTACCAAAAGAAGCTCCACTTGCCACACCCAACGTGTACGGAGTGGCAAGCGGATTACGAAACATCGCCTGAAACACCATGCCGCAAAGCGCAAGTCCCGCACCTGCTAACATCGCGAGAACTGTTTGCGGAAAACGGTACTCCCAATATAATTTATGATTCGTTGCATCCGCTCCCGTACTGTTTACCACATCACGAAACGCAATCACGTATCTGCCAAGCATCGGCAAGACAAACAAGGCGCAAACGACCAGCAGAACAAGTGAAGCAATTACCGTTATTTGTCGGTTTCTTAACATGTTGTCGGATACGCCCAAATTTTGTGTCGGTATATACTTCTTTTAATCACATGCTTTACGGGACATAATCGACACCAGGTTCAATTGATTCCACGTATCGGGCCAACAAATCGGCTGCTTTATCAATGTCGTCCAACGAAATCACTTCAACCGGGGTGTGCATATAACGGTTCGGAATACTGATAAGAGCAGTTGCAACGCCGCTTTTGTTAACTTGAATCGAGTTTGCGTCGGTTCCGGTCATGCGTCCCTCTGCACAAATTTGCACCGGTATTTCATTAGCTTTGGCAACGTCAACAATAGCGTTCGCCAACTTCGTGGTGATGTTTGGACCACGTGTGACAGCCGGACCACCACCAAGTTTGACTTCTCCGTTTTGCTTCTTTTCAATTGTCGGACAATCAGTGGCAAATGTAACATCAACCGCGATTCCGATGTGCGGATCAATTCCGTAGGCACTGGTTCTGGCTCCTCTTAATCCGACCTCTTCCTGAACCGTTGAGACTGCATAAACGGCGACTTTCAGTTTCGATGCGTCGATTCTTCTGAGAGCTTCCATAACAACCCACATTCCGGCTTTGTCGTCCGTTGCCGGAGCGGCGATAAGATTATTCATTAGTTCGCCGTATGCAAGATCAATTGTTATCGAATCACCAATTCGGACGGTTTTCTCGGCTTCCTCTTTTGACGTCGCACCGATATCAATCCAAAGGTCCTGAATTTTGGGCACTTTTTTCTTGTCTTCATCGGTCATGAGGTGAATCGGTTTTTTACCAATAACACCACAAATCGGTCCTGCCTGCGTCCAAATTTTGACCCTTTGACCTATCAGGTTCTGAATGTCCCAGCCGCCAATTGTCAACACATAAATGAATCCTTGGTCGTCAATGTAATTCACAATCAAACCAATTTGGTCGCAGTGTCCGGCGAACATTACACGAACTGTCGCTGTTGGATTCCGCACCGCAATCACATTACCGTGAACGTCGGTTTTTACTTCATCTGCAAACGGTGATATATATTCGCGGACAATTTTTTGGACTGGTTCTTCGAAACCACTTGGGCTCGGCGTTTCAAGGACTTTTTTTAGAAATTCTTTTGCTTCTGGTGTCATTGGGTTTAGGAAATAGGTGTAAGGTGTGAGGTAATCAGGTGATAGGTAATCAGGTGAGCAGGAAGGGTTAGAGTTTAGATAATTTCGAATAACCTGTTCACCTAACTCATATCTCCTCAATTCTACAGCGTAATGGTTACAATTGTCTGTACAGTGCTTGCTTCTGTGTATCAGGTTAAATTTTCTTCAACTTGCCATCAATTGCGGGCAAAAATTCGCGAAGAAATCTCGCTATTAAATCATTTTCTCCTGTGTTATCGTCTCGTGTAAACGCTTCCAGCTGCAGTTTATACATAAATCTGTGATTTCTGTAATCGCTTCGTGAGGAAGGCTTTATGTCCAACCAGGGACCGCCAACGCCAAGAGAATAATAAAATATTTTTGATCCACCTTCAATCGCTTTGTTTCTGAAAACAGCTTTTCGCATAACGTTTTTTTCATCAGTTCCAGCGATATTGAACGTAACGGGAACGGGTCCCGCAGGGTCAATTTCGTAATTTCGTCCGCCAAAGCAAACAACCGGCGTATGCACGGCAATTCGGCCTGTCGGACCAACCATCATAATCATTGATACTTTTTCACCTGTCGATTTATTAACATAACGTCTAACAATATAATTGGATAACTCGAGCATTTCAACCGAGGCTTGGTCAAGTTTTTCGTCGTCTTCGAGAGCTTCCCAATTTTCCAGTTCACGTGGAATTTCAGACAAAGAGTCTCCTGCCAGTTGCATTTTCTTGGTAAAAGTGCCCCAGTGCCCCCAGTTTAACTCGGCTAAAATTGTCGAAGGAATTGATATCGCAAGAACAATTATTACCCCAATGATAAGCATTAGCCTGTCATGCTTTTTTTTCTTCTCAGATTCATCATAAACTTCATCTAATCTTACGGATTCGATTTCCGCTTCGTTTACAGGTAAATTATCAATTGTCATAGGATTATATAAGTTTTGATTGTACAAGGATTACTGAAAACGTCGGGTATTCCGGCTCACAATGAAGCAGAAATTACAGACTTGGTCCGAGTTTAACATCCAGCTCATCTAAAAAAGTCTTATTTTCTTCTGAAAGCAGTTCTCGACGCGCCATTAACTGTGGCCTGACTTTCTCAAACGTCGACGAAGCAGTTGGCGAATCTCCATTTTTCATCTGCGCATAAGCCAAGTGCATAACGTAGAGCGGTCCTTCACAAGAAAGCTCAACCGCTTTTTCCATAAAAGGTATCGCATCCTGATGACGACCTGCGTACATGAGAATCAGTCCTTTTGTGTCTAAAAAAGCAGGTTCTTCAGGTTTAAGCTCAATTGCTTTATCAATCAAACTGAGCGCTTCATCAATGTGAACCGGGTTGCCTAAACCGCCATCTTGAACTTCAATTGGTCCAACGAAGTTTCCGTTGTATTCCATCTCGGTTATTGCTACCGGAGATTGGAAGTCGACCCGAAACCCATCAGTTGTCGGAGTAATCGTCGCAGAAGACGTAACATCTGTTGACGCCCCACTCTGCATGGCATAAGCAACCAGTCCGGCAAATGATGCGAAACATAAGAAGACAATAAATAATAGCTTTTTGTTTTTTGATCTCATTGTATTAATGGTAGACTTATTTTACTAATTATTTTAAAAAATCATTACTATATTACGGTTGCGTGTAAAACTTAAAATCTGCCGGATTGGGTAAGTTCTCGCTGGAACCGGCTCCAGGAAAACGTATTATCAATGAATTGACCGGCTGCGGTTTTGTGAACTCAATAACTTTTGAGCCGGCATCAGTTCCAAGTGAACCTTTAGCCAATACGTTTTTCGTGGTTTTACCCGCTTGTCCGAGAAATAGAGCCAATTTATTCAACGCAGTCAGATTTTCCGGTTCCAATTCCAGAATCTTTCTAAAAGTCTGTGTTGCTTTTTCAGGCATGTTACGTATTTCCCAATAACGAGCAATGTAAAGAAGCGGTTCCACCCTATCAGCAAAAGTCGGCTCAACTTGCATTACGCGTCTGTCAATTTTCTGCAGAACGGTTTCAGACGGTTTTATCTGTGCGTTCAGCATAATAATTCCCTGCAACATGGTGACGTCGTCTGTTTCCTTTTCAAACTCCCGAAGTAAAAGCTCAAAAGCATCGTCGACTTTTCCCATTTGTGCGTAACATATTGTAAGTGGATAAACGGATGGCCCACCCTGTTTAGCAACCGTTTCAAGGAACTGCTGTGCAACCTCTGGATTCATGGAATCAATAAACAATTTGCTTATTTTCAAATTCAAATCCATAATCAAGTCGGAAGGTTCGCCAGCTTCGGCGGCTTTTTTCATACAATCTTCAGCAAGTTTTTCGGCGGTGCCAATATCGCCATCCGAAATGGCTTTGAAAATTTGCTCGTAAAATCCCTGATACGGCGGCGGAAACATATTGCCAGTGGTTCTAAACCCTTCGCCAAATAAAGCAACGGCTCGTCGTTGGAACTTCTCAGCTTCGGTATAATTTTTTAGTTGGTAATACAGAGAAATCAGCTCACGGTAAATGTCCGGCTGATTAGCTCCGTTTTCAATTGCGTCGACGTAAGCCACAGCTGATTCTTGCAGATTTCCCGCTGCTTTTTCGATTTCGGCAAGAAGTAAAGAAGCCATATCCCATTTTGGACGCTTACTAACCAATTCGCGGTGCATTTTTCTAGCGTTATCCAATAGCATTTTATCTTGTTTACCTTCTGCGTCTCGAACTATTTGACGTGCAGCGATAAATCTCCAATAGGCTCCGTCTTCTCCCTCTATTTCACGAAGACGGCCTTTGATCGCATTAACGGTGTTGTTGTCGCCTCGAGCGAAAGCAAGATTGGCAAGCTCAAAAAATGTTTTGGGATCGAAAATCCTTTTGTTGTTGAAAAGGTCCATCATATTGGTGTACCTTTCTTCCATACTATCTTCGTAGGTCATATTAGGTTTTTCGATTCTATTTTTCAAGCTCGTAAATTCTTTCTGCTGATCCTCAGGCAAAACAGAAATAGCTTCATTAATATAATCAAGAGCGGTTTCACTGTCATTCCGGAAAAGTGCGTCCAATGCTTTGGTTTTATAATATTCGTTCTTTGCTTCAGGCATATTCTTTAATCGTTCAACGATTCTATTAAAATCGTTTGAAGCTCCGATTCTACTGTACTGCTGCGCAACTTCAGACAGAAAAGCCGGGTCATTTGCGTATTGTTGGTTTTCTTCCATTTCGCGGAAACTTGTTACAGCGGCACTTTGAGCTGCCCGGGTGCCTCCGTCACGAACATACTGCAATTGAACCTTCATGACGTCAATTTTCCACGGAGTGGATATAGACGACATGAAACGGGATATGTCATTCAGTTCAGACTCTACCAAGTCGTAGTTTCGAGTAG
>JBOFQC010000904.1:0-9646 GCA_051660725.1 Thermoguttaceae bacterium | reverse complement strand
CCAGATAAGCAACACCGCCTGAAATTTATTCCGGGTTGAGTTTCACATGCATTTCAAGCAGTCGGCGTCCCTGAATTTCCGGGCCAACGGTTTGTGAAACATATTCGGCAATCATTTTATTGTACTCGACAATTGCGTCGACAAGTGCGCAGTAAGCAGCAATACTCTGGTTGTGTATGCCTATCACTCCCGCGTCCGATGCGTCGCTCTTTAAAATTCCTTCAAGAAAGACATTTGCAGAATTATATTCGTCAATTTTGGCGTCGAGAATCTCTTTTTGCAGTGGTATCAATTTGTCAAGAACAGAAGCGTTTTCAGTAACTTGTCTGACCTGTACAATTTTGTCGTACCGGGTTTCGTAACTTGACACCAACGGCAAATCGCAGGGAATCGGCAATTTCTCGGCCTGCGCATTTCCACCACTCGCTTGCAGCACGGGTCTGTAAACCCCGTACCGTTTGAGCATTGCGGCCAATTTTATCTGTTTCGCTTTAACTGCCAGTTCCGCTGACTTACATTCAGCCTGCGCCAATTTTTCAGCCATTCGAAAATTTGGGGCTCGTTGTGCGGCATCAGGTAGATTCACCCAGTAGGAAACCTGATTTAGCTTATACAACAAGATTTTATACTTGGCTATTTCACCGGCAAGTTCCCAATACAATTCAAGCGTTTGGGCTCGCGCTTGTGGTGAACGAATCTGAGCAACAATCTCGTAAAGAGTTAGCGGTACACCAGTTATGCTTGAATTCGCGTCAGTCGGCTCGCTTTCCAATTGTAAAGCATAAAACGGATTATTGGGGTCCGCAATTGTTCTTGCCGTGTTCGGAATTGTTTTTTCGTTTTTCTGCGTTGTGTCAGTAATGTCGCCGCCGTGAAATGCGGAATAATCACTTAAATCTGTACTCGCTTCGGTACTTAGGTCTGAACTCGTATCTGAATCCAGAAAAGAACGAGAACCCGACGAGGAGGCTCTGGCTCCTTGATCGCCAAATGACATGCCTGGCGTTTCAACACTTGCTGAGCCGCCGCCGGTTCTACCCGGTCCATTTGGCTGGCCAGTCCCACCAATTCCTCCAGGAACGTTTGGTCCGCCTGCTCCGCTTCTAGGTTGCCTCGGTTCAGAAACCCCTCGTGATTCTTGCCCAATATTATCATTTTCGGGGCCGACTACCGATTCATTTCCATAACCCCAAGAGGTATTTGATTGTGGTTCCGGTTTAAGCGGGTCCAAATCGAATTCTGCCGCATGAAGTTGCAAAGCAAATGAAAAAAGAAAAATTATTACAAGTGCCTTGAAAGATTCCCTGCATCCGGCTCCGGGAGTTTTCAAATTATCCCGGTTTACATTTCCCAAAAGTAAATTGTTTTTCATCTCTATATAAAATCATTTGTAAATTAAAGCAAGGAACTCCGCCCTTGTGGAAGCGTATTTACGGAACGCTCCTTTCATTGCCGAAGTAACGCACTTCGAGCCCGGTTTACGAACACCGCGTACAGTCATGCAGGTATGCACTGCTTCTATCACAACGCCGACGCCTTTGACATGCAATTCGTCGACGAGGATGTTCGCTATGTCTTCGGTCATTCTTTCCTGAACCTGCGGGCGGCGAGCGATCACTTCGACCACTCTGGCCAGCTTGCTTAGGCCGATCACCCGACCGGACGGAAGATAACCGATATGCACCTTTCCCATAAACGGAAGTAAATGGTGCTCACACATACTATTAAAACTTATATCACGAACTAATACAATCTCATCATACTGTTCGGTGAAGTATTTTTTCGTATATTTTCTTGGATCCTCGTGCAGTCCGCTGAAAAGTTCTTTATACATTCTGGCAACCCGTGCCGGCGTTTCGAGCAGTCCTTCACGGTCCGGGTTTTCGCCAACTGCGATTAAGATTTCACGAACTGCGTTTTCTATACGTGGAAGATCAATTTCTGTCATGAAAGTAAAAGTAAAATTTTTAGAATTTTTGTAGCCGCGAGCGTAAGGCGTTAGGAGAGCAGGTGATTCGAAATTATCTTAAGTCTTAAGTCTAACGTCTGAAGTCCAATTCCTAACGTCTCATTTTACCAGATTTCTTAAAATGGACAAGTTAACGGCGTCCCAATCGGCGGTTTGACCGTTGATTTCAGTCGTTCCTTTTGGCGTCTCAAGGTACATTGGAATCGCAACAAAACGTGGGTCGTTCAGAATGAACCCAAACGGTTTGGCTCCAATTTCGCCGTGACCGATGTGAGCGTGGCGGTCAACACGACAACCAAGCCCTTTAACCGAATCGTTTAGGTGAAACGCTCGTAAGCGGTCAACACCGATTATCCGATCAAATTCGGCAAACGTGTTTTCGTAGCTTTTTTCGTCAAGAATCGAGTAGCCGGCTGCGAAGATATGACAGGTGTCAACGCAAACCGCGAGCCGCTCAGGGAATTTTGAAAGCTCGATTATTTTCGCCAAATGCTCGAACCGCCAACCGAGGTTCGAACCTTGTCCAGCAGTCGTTTCGAGTAGAACGGTAACCTTGTTGTTATTTCCAACCTCGGTGAAAACAGCGTTAAGAGCGTCGGCAATTCGTTTTAATCCCGACTCGACCGGGTCGGCGCTTTTGTCTTCGGTTGGAGTTCCGGGATGCATCACAACACACGGTACGCCAAGAGTTTCCGCACGAAGCACTTCGTCGGCAAAAGCAGCCAATGATTTTTCGTAAAGGTCCGGCTTCGCACTGCCAAGATTGATTAAATACGAATCGTGAATGAGCGGATCAGTAATTTTTCGCTCAGACATCGTATTTTTAAAGAGTTCCGCTTCTTTCGCAGTTATAGATTTTCCTTTCCACTGATTACTGTTCTTGGAAAACAACTGCACACAGTCGAAGCCCATGTCGGCGGCGGCTGTAACCGCTTTGTCGTAACCGCCGGAAATTGACATGTGCGCACCGATCTTCGGTTTCGGCATTATTGGCATTTTTTACTAAAAAAGTTTTTCGTCGATTAGGTTTCCGGCAGGGGGAGATAATTTGTTTATGCCGTCACTTTGTGGTTTATCAACAACGAGTTCATTACGTATTTTTTTAACACCCGGCTCCATTTTTACCATGAGTTCGAACACTTTTTTTTCTCGTTCGTCGGATACGTTTCCTTTTAACACGAGAACGCCGCTAATGAACTCCGCCTGGATTTTGCTTGGCGTTTTTCCTTCCTGCACCGCTTTTCGTTCAAGTTGCGTTTTTATATTATCATTTATTTTTGCCAAGTGTTTGGAACCCTGTTCAGTACCTTTATACATTTCGTCGTACTGCGTTGGTAATTCATTGAAATTGATTGAAATTCGTGACGGGTAGATTTGCCATATCTGGTTCAGCACGCCCGTTGTCGTATCACCAGCTTGGTCAATAATAATATTGTCCATTGGAGCATCTTCGCCCGTATCCAATGTTATTTGGCTTCCGTAAATGGAGCCAACATCAGCAGCAGGGCGTATTCCCATAACAGCTCCGAGCCTTGCACCCATACTTCCGCCTGCGATTTCGGAAAGGCGTTTTATTGGCGACTGTTTGTTAACCATTTCTACCATTTGGTTTATGCCAACATTACTCGTGAAATCATCCATGTTTGTCGTGCCAAAAATTTCATCGGCGGTACTAAGCGCACAGGCAGATTTAAAGTCGGCTGCGATTCCTTGTGTTGGCGAAATAGAATTACACAAGGTTAAAACAGTAATTGTGATAATTGGCAAAAACCGCGCAAAAAAGACGTTTTGAAGCGAATTTGCTGATTGCATCGTTTTTCCTGTTTCGTTTGAATGTTTACGCAATTTTTTAATAACATAATTACCAAACCTACATTTGGCAGTATATCACTTCTATTATACACTATTTTCAAAAGGTTGCTACAATTTTCCCAAAAGAACAGGGTATATTCAAACGGGTGATTATTCAAACACAAGAAATCCGTTCGGTTCGTAAATTGACGTTGTTTCGTTGCCATTCCACATTTCCGAACCGGCTTCCGGCACGATTCGTCGCAAACCGATTCCCCAAACTTCGCCAGGTTGAGGATGAAATTGCGTGAGTGAGTCCCACGGAATAGCCGTTTCAATGTACCAGTAATTCTCGTCTTCTTCGCGAGCAACAAACCAAGCGGGATTCCACTCCTTGTTTCCCCAACATTCGTCGCCGACCCTACCGCGGTAATCCACGATTAGTTTGTACGAAGTTTCGTAATCACGGTTGATATCCAGTAAAATTTCCACTCTGTCCTGTTTCGACAAATTCGGGTCTCGCGGTCTCGGCTTGTCGTCAACTGGTGCGTAGGTAAATTCACTTGCTTTTTTACACCTCAGCGCGAGGTACAAACAGTTTTGGTCGTACAGGAACATTACCTGCGAACCAAGCGACTCATTTTGCGAAGTGGTTGGACCGGACTTATTAGGGTCTGTAACCGCCCTGTTTTTTGGTTTGAAACTCTTAATATCGGCTGAAAACCAACATTTTTCGTCTTCTATTTCGTCGAATTTACCGTCCAGAAAAGGGCAAATAGAGGTTTTTTTCGCTCTTATGAACGCAAACTGACACTCGCGGTCTTTTGGATCAAGTTTCGATTTATCCGGTGTCAAGAGCCAAAGTTCGTCTTTAGCCCGCTTGGCCCAAATTTCGCTTTGGGACTGCAACGCTTGATTTCTGAAATACGTAATTGATTCGCCGGAAATTCCGTTTTCTCTTTGTAAAACCGCATACGAATAGAAAATGGACGGGTCGTTAACCAATTCCGGCTGGAAGGTAACGATCTTTTTCAGTGTTTGGGCTGCGTTATCCAAACTTTGACGTCTAAAGTTTATATTTTTGTTTGTACCTGTGTATTCACCTGCGTATTCACCAGTGTTTCCGCCTGTGTATTCACTTATTTCCGCTATCTCCGCGTTTGCCACATCATTTACCTCTTCATGAAAAGCAGGTGACATGAGTTTTTTTCGGTGCGTACTCCATGCGGCTTCGTAACTGCAGTAATACTGCATCAACCAACGAAACGCAGTACTTGAAAGCGGATGACGCGGATACAAATCAATAATTATAAGATTCGTTTCTTCGGCAACGGTCATGTTTCCCATTTCGTGCGCAGTTTGCACAATTTTTGAAAGCATCCGAATTGCTTCGCCCGGCTCCGTATTTTGAAGAAGCTCCGCAGCTTTATCCCTAACATTATAATACGAAGATGGAGCGTTTGGTTGAGCAGTGTTTGGTGCTTTTTCTTCAAAAATTAAATTCTCCAGCGCAAGCCGGATGTTGTTACGCCGTGTCAGTTGCCTTTCAAGCATTTCACGCCTTTGGTCCACTTGCGAAACAAGTGTGTTACGACGAGCTTCAGTGCCCGGCATCAGCGGAATCCCTTTCATCAGGTCCGTTTCGTTTGTATCTGAGTTAAACGAAGCTTGTCGGACCGAAGAGCCATTTTGTGACGAACTGCCAACTGAAGCATTGCCAACTGAGCTGTTACCAACTGAGCCGTTGCCGGATGTTCCCCCAGCGAGTGTAGAGCCGGGAAAACGGTTATTTACAAGGGTAAGAAAGCCCAATGTTTTTGTGCCGTTTTTTTGTGACATCATATTTTTTACAGTCCCGGCACCGCCGATTCGCAGCATATTTGTTTTCTCTTTACCAAATATTACCGGTATACTCGTTTTTTCGTCGGCTCGCAAAATGTCTTCAGGCAATGACGTAACCTGTTCAATATTTTTACCAAGTCGTGGAAGTATTACGTCGGCACTTAAATTTACGTCACCGAGCTGGTTTGCGGCTAGTGAAAGAGCAAATTTATCCACACCCCAGGGTTTAAGCCCCAATTCAGTAATCTGTTCAGGAAAAATATTTGGGTCCGCTGCCGCTTTAATTGCTTCGCCAAGCTCACGAACTAAAAGACTCCGATCTGCGTCTTCTGATCTGCCCGCATCAGATGAAACCAAAGTGTTCGGCTGCCACATCCTGATTTTAAGCACAAGATTCTCACGGAACCGCTGCAATCCGGTACCGTTATTATCTTTTTCAAATTGTTCAACTAACTTTCGAATCGGAATTTTGGTTTCGTCATTTTCGAGTTCGAATCCCCAACTGAAAGAGGTGCCATTTGCGCCAATATGAGCAATTGCGTCCTGAATCCGATCTTTAGCCGGTATCACACCTTGCGTAAAATATACAGTTTCCGAAACGTCTGGCGATTCATAAGAAGTCGGTATTTCAACAGCACCGAGGTGTCCGTTTTCGGCGCAAACCTGAGCGAAAAGTTCCAGCGGTATGTGCTCCGACTTTGTAAATATCCCCAAAATAGCGCTACGCGAGCCGCCACTTTTTTGCGTGTGCCAAGTCTGGCCTCCATCATTAGTGGCAAGAATCGTGCCGAAGTCGCCGACTGCGTAACCGTTTTGCGGATCAGTGAAACTAATTGCTCGAATCGGTGCGGTGACGCCGGTGTCAGCGGATTTCCAGGTTCTACCCGAATCTTTTGAGAAAAATATTTTTGTGCCAGGTGTTCCAGCAATGAAAATGTCGTTTCCGTTTGCGAATACAGCGTTAAAGTCAAGGTTTCGGGCTGATTGCGCTGAGCAAGGAGGTTGCACTTCGTGCCAAGAGCGTTCACTTAAAGTCTCATCCGGGCTGTTATAAGCGCAAGTAAGTATAAGTCCACCTTCTCCAACCGCCCAGATTCTGTTTGGCGTCGCGGAAATCGCTTGCGGTTTTCTCTGCTTCGGGGTGAAAACGCAGTTTATAATCGAATTATTCAAAAATTGCTGGATGTGCCCCTGAGAAGAGATTCCGACTCCGTAACCGGCGTCAACAAATATTGCGTCGGTCCAACCGAAAGACTTTCGCATAGAGACCGGGTCCCAAATTTTACCGTTATTTTGCGTCGCAAATATTCCTGAGGGGTTCGTAATTGTCGGACATCCGGAAGCTTGAAATTGTATCCTGCTCGTCATTTCGACATTATAAAGAGCAGGCAGAGTGCTTGATTCGAGCCTGTTCCAGCTGTTTCCTGCATCTGCAGTTTTCAGTATGACAGCTTCGCTGGATTTCTGATACGGCTTGGTGAATCCGCCGACAATGACGCCATTTTTTTCGTCAAAGAAATGCACGTCTTTTAAGGAACAGTCAACAAATGAGTTTTGACGAACCCAGTTCCGGCCAGCATTTTCAGTGTACCAGATTACTCCGTGATCGCCGACTGCCCAGCCTTTATTTGGTGTCACGAAAAAAACGGCGTTTAACCTTGCGCCCGGCTGTAGTTCGAGCAAAAACTGCTCGTCAATATTTTCGGATATTTGTTCCGGTAACGAGTTGAAATTCGTTTGTGCGTAATTGTTCGGAGAAGGCTGCTTGTTTTGTGGAAAAAAATCTGTCGGCTGTTCAATTTGCGAATCGGAAAACTGTCTTACCGGCTCTGCAAGAATTGGTGTAAGCTGCTTAGTGGATTGTTGCACTTGTCCGCTTTGCATTACAGGAAAAGAATTCGGCGGATTTTGCGGAGGCGGATTGAAATACTGATCTTGCTGTGAGAAATCACCAAACTGATTTGCCGGTTCGGACAATTGCACCGGTTCGGGTTGATTCACCGGTACGTGTTGTTGTGCCGGAGCGAACTGATTCGTCGGAATTGGTTGGTCTACCGGGACGAACTGATTTGCCGGCGCAGGTGTATTCGGGGAGTATTCTTGCTTATTTGTCCTCGGTTTGCCTTGCCGCTCGGTTTCTTTAGCGCGTTTAAGTTCGTTTATCAGCAGATTCATCCGGTCGTTTTGCGCAAAAACAACGTTCCCTGCCACAAAAAAAACTGAAACAAGAAATAATAAGACGAAACGATTTTTTTGCAGAATCCTTTGCATTTTTTAACGACTTCCTAAAGTAATCACACCCGCCGACTTACGTCGGCGGCTCGCTATACCGGAGCCCGGTATGGGCGGTGCGCTTCGCGTGAAGTGTTCCGCCTCCCGTTGGTCGGCTCCTTTTCCGTGTTTTTCAATGTTTAATGCTGATTATCCTCAGCTTACCCTAAATTGGAAAACAAGCAGTTTATGCCGGGCGACAGTATAAGTGTGTGTCAAAATTATATATTTTCAGAGGTTGCTTCGGCATCAACTTTTGCTTCGGCTTTGGTACCGGCAGCTTCTGGCCTGTACCATTTGCCACGTAACCAATCAACAAGAGTTTCGATTTCCTGCATACTCATTGTTGAATCGTCTTCCGATTTGTGGTACACCGGCATTCTGTCATTATTCGCACCGTAAAAGTGCGGTGCAGTTGGGTCAGCAATGAAATCAATCATCCACTTACGTGACATATAACCGCTCAGGTCCGGTACGCCTGGAGTGCTGTTAAGCGAATTAAAGCTGTAAAATTGGTGACAGCCGGATGTTAAGCAGCCGAATGTGTCCAAAATTTCCGCATCTTCGAGCGAAATACCGTCAATTGATTTGACTTTTTTCTCGCCGAGTTCGCATTTACGAGCTGCGTCGAGTTTAGATTCCGCTTCGAGAATTCTGATCATTTTATGCAGATCACTTTCCAACTTTGCGGTTATCTCTTTTCGTGCGGCATCCTCGTCGAACTCTTTCTGTTCGTCTTCCGGTAACTCGTTGTTTTGGTCTTCGTGCTCTTCCAATTTTTCTTCGACCAAATCTTCCGTCATTGCTTTTATACGCATTGGCAAACCTTTTGCGTAATCGTACATTTTAGCGTGGAACTCGTCTTTCGGCTGGTCCGGTTTCATGTTGAAAGCGGTTTTACCAAAGTGGTCGTCAGAAGTTAATTTGTCGAAATCTAAAAAACCCTCGATCCATTCTACACGGTTAGGTTTGTAAAGATTCGGAGCACTCGGGTTTTCACATGCGATAACGGCGAAATCGGGGTCTAATTCTTCACCTTCCAACGGCTTGAACGGGTGACAGCTTGCGCAGTGGCGTTCATAAAGCAGCGGACCTTGAATTTTCGGGTCACTGTGCATCAGGGCAAGAGCGCCATTTTGTGAAAGTCCTTGCCCGAGAGCAAGTTCAACGACACGCTCGGCGTTTTCACGTGCGACTTTTACTTCTTTTTGGTAGTCTTCCAGTTCCCAGTCGTGTTCGTAAGATTTGTACGTCCAAAAACATGTCACTCCGAATAGACCTAGAACAAGTAGTACGTTAAATATGTGTCCAAGTGGTAACCGATTAATTCTTACTCTCCCGATAAACGGAAGCAGGAAGCAATACAACGCCAAACAGGACGGAATAACGAAAATTGGAATAAACTTTCTTTCGCCGGGGAAGTATTTCAAATTCGACATGTAGTACAGCGCTCTAAACGACCACTCAGGTCTTGCGCCGCCGTAAAAATCGTCCGGGTTTGCCGGGTTAGCAGGTGCGTTCAATTCAGCACCCAAAACAACGGAACTCGGAAGTTCCGGATTCGGCGCCCATTCCGGCTTGATTTTGCCGATTAACGGTTTTTGGCAAACGAGCAGCATTACGATTCCAATGAAGATCAAGCAGCCGAAACTCTGTTTAATAGCTTCGCCCGACCAAAACGGAACCAGTTTCGTTGAATCGCAGCAGCAGAGCGATTTTTTATCCTGTACGGCAGAACCTTTTTTCGAGGAATCTTTTGCATTTACGTTTTTA
>JBOFQC010000903.1:0-4850 GCA_051660725.1 Thermoguttaceae bacterium | reverse complement strand
TACCTCAGATGTTAGGTTTGCGCCGTAAAGAACAGTATACGAGTTGTCATTATAAGTTGCCGAGAACCTAGCGTCATCGTTTCCAGCCAAGTCACCGCTTAGAATTGTCTGATTTACAAATGTTCCGTCGGGATTTTTTGCGCGTTGATCTTTAGTCGACTCTGTTCCTGCGAAACCTCCGTAAAGTGAAACGCCATTAATTAATGAAAATGTTTCGCTACGGGATTCATTTACGTTCGTGCGTTTTGATGGGGTATAAGTTCCGTCGGCAATCCAGACTTCGGTTCCTGACGTGGCTACATTTAGTGCTTCTTGAAGCGTTTTGAAGGCTGTAGACCAACTTGCACCGGCTCCAGAAGCCGCAACACTTGCATCCACAAACAGGGTAGCCAACATACAGCGGTCTTCAAGCGACTCAAAAAGAGGTCGTCTGCATCTGGATAATTGAGCGTTCCGTGATTCAGGAGATTCCTTTTTTTCCTGCTTTTCTTTTTTGGTTGAACACCACTTCGTTATTTCCTTGAAGAAAGTTTTCATTATCTTGGAGTTAGGCTAAATAATCGACATAACATTACCGAACAGCTTCCATGATAATGTATTTTTCTCAGTGATTCAATCCGCAAATTCAACTTTATCGCAATTTTTAAGAAAAATAAAAAATTTGTGACGTAAGGTTTTACTCCGCATAATCGTTATAATCATTAGCAAAGCGGTAGCCAACCTATTTTCTCAGCGATCACTAATTTTTGTGCTAAGACCTAATTTTATACAACTTCTGAAGACACTTATACTGTACAACAGCAATAAAGTTATATTTCTAATGTTGGGAAAGGAAGGCTTCCTTTCCCAACCAACGAAACGTTGGTAAACGAAGCCGACCGATTCAAGCCTCGACGGCAGGTCGCGGGAGGCGGAACACCTCACGCTAAGCGCGCCGCCATGCTACGGCATTTAAAAAAGAGCACCTCGACTTTTGCGACAAGAAAAAACATTACCGCAAAAAGTCGAGGATGAGTATTTATGAAAACATCAGTATTTACGCTGACTCCAAGCGTTCTTTTCGTTCGCCAACTATTTCCGCAACTGTTTCAAGTGTTCCTTGAATCCAATCGAGGAACTCGGTTTCAGGCATGTTCCTGCGGCGTTTCATCGCTTCGTCAACCAGGGCGGCAAGGGTAGGATCGTTTTCGTGGTTTTCTGTTTTTTTCGGCATTTCTTATCTCCAATAGTGTATCAATTCGTTAAGAGTTGGTGGTGAATTCTGTATCTGTTGCATGCTTATTTCTTGCTTGACCGTTTATACCATGCAACAGTATTGACGGGTAATTTTTTGCCGTTAAGCAGTGCAATACAAAAATGTTACCACTGGGAACCAAAATCATACGGGAAATTTTACAATTTTTTATGTAAAAATTTATTTGATGATGTGGTTATTCAAAAGAACTTGCGGTTTAACCGCCTACAGGTTGATTTCAGAGAAAAATATCGCGTCTTTTGTGAGAGATTCAGGGGCAGGGGAGGAGTCTGAGTTTTTTTGCCAGAGGGGAAGGGGGGAGTCAGAAACAGTGCTGGCAATTTTCACGTATATGCACAACTAGCAGGGCAGTGTTTACGGAAGGGAATTCCGAAAACATCTTAATAAGGTTTCCTATCTGACACCTTTCTAATATTGGATTTTGAGATGAAAACATTTTGCATTCAGAAACCGATGTTGGCGTCACTGACAGTTTGGCATGTGAACCGCTGGCTCGAAAAAGTTTTATTGCTGCAGACTGTATAATCACAAACGCTTTCAAAAAATTTAGTCCTGAGTAACTTTTTAAGCGTTTCAAAACCGAGTCGCAAAATAGCGTGTGTGCCGCCGCTAAGCATGGCGTCATGTATGTGTGTAAAGTTTTTAATACACTGCGTGTGAGTGAAGTTCGAGAACTTTTATCCATGTCTGAGACCATTTGGTCAGATTTTTGGCGATTTGAGCCCAATTGTGTCCAACCTTGAAATTCAAGGCTTTGCACCCTGCTCTGACCGAACATAAGAAACATTATCGGACGTTGTGTGGTGAGCGAAGGTGTTTGTGGGGGTAAAGCTGTGCTGTGGATAATCTTGACTTTTAGCGAATCCAGCAAAGAGTTTTTTACAATATCTAGCCAATGAGTGGCTGCTCATTGATTACGTATGTGCAATTTGTTTAGATAAAATAATGGTGTTATTTATTACTGACGTTTTCCACAAGTTTGATATTAGATTTTTCTGGTTAGTGTAAAGGAGTCGCCAAAGCCGTGGTTCAACATTAACGCAAAATTGCTGTTCGTTTCTAAAAGAGTTTTTCTTGACACCTATTTCTTACCAGGCTGCAATCTTAAAATATTGGGCGTATCATAAAAGACGCAATGTACAAACAACACGCAAGCCCCATTGATGGCAAAAATGTGGCATGTTCTCCTGTCGCTTTCCATTGCAGCCAATAGGTTCGGATACCAGTTAGATAGAATGTCCTAAATGAAAGCCCAAGAAGAAAGCCGAGTATTATCAGTTCGAACAAAAGCCCCCTAAATGATACATTACTATCCGTCCTCATTCTCATGCCAATATAGTACAACGCCAAATTAATCGATGCAATGGCCATCCATGTACAGCTCCATCTAGCAAGCCTTAAGTTACCACAGATGCCAAATATCAAACACAGAAAAGGCAACATCTCAAACACGACCACTTCGATGATTTGTCCTAATGGAAGTTGAGCACCTACAGCAATGGCATAGCCGAGAACAAACACATGCATTGGAATGAAAGCCCAGTATAGGCAAAATGTCGCCCATAAGGTATATTTCCAGTGCAGTTCTCGCTCTGCAGTCCACGGGTGATTCCAATTTTCGGCCATTTTTAAATAGTAATGTCATCGTATAAACCATTTTGCCACGCATCCGCGACACACTTTGCGTAACAATTAGTAAAAACTTTACTGGCAATAAAATCGACAACATCTTTGCGGGTCTTGAGAGATATTTAACGTTTGTGATTTCACTTCAGTCCGAGTGGAGAGTTCTTCCGTCTGGTTATAAAATCAAATTCCAAAAGTATTTCTGCATTGCTGATTGTCAGGATTAATACCGATCATGCCTGAACCCGAAACTTATCCTAATCCAAACTTGTTTTGTCCAAGAAAAGATTGAAGTGAATTTTATTGAGTTGCATAATTTCGCTGAATTTTACTGCTGGGGCGAATGCAGAAAATAGCCTGATTGGCGAACATGGGCAAGCAAGGCAGCTTGTGACGATCAAGCATTTTCAGTATAAAAGTTTGCATATTACTCTTTTCTTGACATGCTAGTTTGATGCACGAAGTACTGTGTGGCTGTATGTTTGCTTAATGCGTGGCATACATTCGTTCTGTATCGGGTGTCTTGTCTTTTGTTAGCGATTGTATTACAATGAACGCTTATATTAGGAGTGCGGGAGATTACGGTTAAAACCTCTGCACTATCCTTATTGACTTTTTCAAAATTTGACCAGCGACTTTTCCAGACGAAGTATTACGGAGCCGCAAAAGTCGGGGAAGCTAGCGTTTTACCGTAACAAACCAGCTAAACTTTTTCTCGAGGTCAAGTATGAAGCAGCTCCCTTTTCGTAATGCCCCCCTCCCCAGCTCCGTTTTACCTTAACACCCCTCCCCCTACCCTTTTTTATTTCAACGCTGACATACGATGCTTAATCTGACGGAATTGATGGAACGCCTGGATCGGATTCAAAGACAACTTAGCGATCTCGGAAGTCGGTTGCGAAGAGGTCCGTTAATGTTAAAGTCGCAAGACACAAGCATAAAAAACCTCACATTAAAATTGGAGCAGGTACTTGAGGAGCAGAAGCAACTTTTGCTTGCTTCCAAAGCGAAGGAAAAACAAAATACAGAGAGTGAACAGGCAATTGCACGTCGCAAGGCCCAGCTATCCGAGTCGAAGAACAACAAGGAATTCCAAGCTTTAAAGATGCAAATTGCGGCAGATGAGGCGGCAAGTGCGGTTCTAGCAGACGAAGTACTTGAAGCAATGGAAGCGTATGAAAACTTTGGTGCGACCGTTGTGGCTACTGAAAAAGAGCTTGAAAAAGCCAAAGAATTATTTGAAACGACAAGAAAACAGGTTCTTGCTGAAGAGCCATCTATCAAATCAGATATTGAGCGTTGCACGGCTGAATTGAAAGCCGCTGAGTCCAAGTTACCGAAAGAGTTTCGTGAAGTTTATGATCGCCTCGTCCGCTCAAGTGGTGGCACCGAAGCACTTGCGGTAATTGTTAATCAAAATTTCTGCAGTGGTTGCAACCAAACCTTGCCTATAAATTCAATTGCAATGGTGATTCAAGGCAAGGCGGTAACTTGCAGCTCGTGCGGAAGGTTGTTGTTTGTTCCGGAAGGATATCAATTTTCCAAAGGTTAATCACTTTATACTGTTCCGCTAAACACGGACTCTTACAATAATCATGTCTATTTACGAACTGAACGATGCTGATTTCGACGGTTTGGTGCTACATTCACAGATACCGGTACTGGTCGATTTTTGGTCGCCAACGTGTGGCCCATGCCGTGCTTTGGTGCCGGTACTTGAAGCTCTACAAAAAGAAAACGACGGTATAGCGTTGATCGCAAAAGTAAATGTGTTTGAAAATCCAAACACCGCCAGCAAGTACGGCGTCGACATGCTCCCTACGATTCTGCTTTTTAATAATGGAGCAGTCGTTGAAAAAATGGTCGGTGTTCAATCGCAGGAAAAACTGCAAGATATTCTTGATGAACTCGACTGATATACCGAATCAGGACGAAATTTCGGCGTCCCCACAATATTTGCCTCGTAACG
>JBOFQC010000902.1:0-2183 GCA_051660725.1 Thermoguttaceae bacterium | reverse complement strand
AGGAGAGAAAGCGATTGTTACTCTTTTCACGAAGAAAGTGAAATTTTCACATCTGTATCACTGGAAGATTCCTGGCGTCGTCGAGCACCGGCTGGTTTTGCCAAACGTAACCGAAACACCTTGGACGACCGGCCCGTGTCTGGTTCTAAGTCCAGAGCGACAACCGTTGAGCGAGGACATGCTTCATTATACCGCTAAGGGGAGCCGATGTGAAATACCTGTAACTTCGGCTATTAACATGGCTACCAACAAGAAAGAGAAGGAGACGGGACGTCAGTTGAAAAAATACGCACCCAGTAACAGCGGCGAATTTTACGATCTTGTAACGCTAAATGGGGAATTGAGCTTACACAGTTTTGAGAAAAAGCCCGTTGAGGTTCTTGTCGAGGCGACTGTTCCGGGCACTCCAACGGAACAAGGTGATGAAGGCACTTTCACAATGAACTCTGAAAAACTGCGACTACTTGAAAAAGAAGCGAATATGCGTTGGACATTCGAGATGAAGCCCGGCGAAAAGAAAAACATTCCTTACGTTTACGAACGTTATGTGCCTTCGCGGTGATTCTGGCTCTCAGTAGTACGTTGAAAAGGTTGCATTTTATGTTAATAAAATGTATTGTTACAGTAGTGATTGTTTGTGTGTATATAAACTAAATTCGACTCAGCAAAGAAAAAGTATTCTTATGAGATGCTCATATAATAGCGTAATCTTTTCTGCTATGTGGTTATTGTGCTGTTCGGTAAATCTCGGCTGTGTCGCTTTGACACAAGAGAATGTTCCACAACAGGACGAGTATCAAGTTCCGTGGGTCAATCAGGACGATCTTGTGGTAGACGTTTGTGGTACTGTTTGTGATGAACAGGGAACGCCGGTGGTTGGGGCAACCGTAAGGTTCATCGACCCGCTCAAGCTCTTTGATCCCGATTTCAAGCAGACATCTACGGTTACAGATGATAAAGGAAAATTTCATCTGAAATATAACGTTATGAACGCTTTTCGTCATTTACTGGTTGCCGAATCGAAGGAACGCGATTTATTAGGTTATTCGAGCTTCGCATTTCAATTATACGATAGAAAAGCCGCAAATCGTAATGATTCGGAACAGAAAACGGATTCAACCGGAAAGGTGATAAAAACTCCCAAGTTACAGAAGGAAATGTTGGAAAACATACCTATTACTGTAAAGAAATCAATTTCCGCAACCGGAAAGGTCGTCGATTCTGAGGGTAATCCGGTCGAAAACGCCTATGTCGGTGTTCGTTATCGTTCGATTGATAATGATCACTCGTTTTTTTATGTTGATTTTCCCGGCGGGTTCACCGATTCCGAAGGTAAATATAAGTTTTCTGCCTTAGATTACCCAGTGGAGCTGATTTATGCCTTCCACAAAGAGAATGGAATCGATACAGCGACATGTACTCCAAATTCCAATCCTGTGACATTTATAAATAAAAACAATCTTTTCCACCTTAAAAAATATCCGACCCGTGTTCGACTGATTGATAGCATTACGAAAGAGCCGCGAACTGATGTTTGGGTTCGCAGTATAGGTGGCCGTTATTTTATTGATGGGAACATAACTTCGTGTTATGCGATACCAGATAAAGATGGTGTTGCTTACCTTCCTTGGATAGAGCCGGCTAAAGAATATGTAATATTCGATCCAATAAGCCTTTGTTCGTTTTTCCCAAAACATGAGGAACATCCAAAAGAGGAAACGGAAATCGTTCTTAAAAACCATGCGACCAGTGTATATGGAAAAATTTATTATCCTGACGGTAAACCTGCCGCTGGAATACCTGTTAAGTATACCAGCTCTTTATATTTACATCGTAACAGTGATGTAACAGATGCTTATAAGCAGACTTGGACCGATTCGCAAGGACGGTATGAGGTTAGTATTCTTGAAAGAATCGGATCAAGCAGAGATGTCGATACGTTTAACGTCTACCTTTTTCCCGATGTTCCAGGCTGGGTGCCTTCCAAACTTCCAATGGGAAGCTTTCCGGCAGATGGAAAACCATTCAGGATGGATGTCGAATTACGCAAGCCAACTGTAATACGTGGGACAGTCTCAATAAATCATCCTCAGAAGGGTAAAACTCCGGCTGCCAGCATCACGATGACGCTGTCAGGATGTATGCGTGAATGGTGGCAAAACTCGGGAATCGGAATGCAGACG
>JBOFQC010000901.1:0-4920 GCA_051660725.1 Thermoguttaceae bacterium | reverse complement strand
CAGTAAGAACCAGGCACGTCTGCTTCGTTTCCGAGAAGAACCGGATCAGCAAGGTGCCCTTCACTTAGCGAAACTGAGCCGTTCCAAGTCGACGCTTCCCCACCTCCAAACGAGATAGAAAGACGTACCAAACCAGCCGAATCCTCTTGCGCAAACCCTGAGCGTACCAGCCCGAAAAGCTGTGTTACGCACAATGAAATCGCGAGAATTATCGGAAAAACACGCTCCATTTGTTTTCAGGAAAAAACACAGCCAAATGTAAATTTGCCAGTTGTGTTTAGCCGCTGATCCTAGATCAGCGTTTTCAACCTCGCAAATTTAATCTTAGCTAATGTAGTAGTATTTTTTAGAAACAATACGAATACTAAGAAATATTGCGGATTTTGGAAAGAGCAATTTTTAACCGCGAATTGCGAGATAAACAATGTATCCGCAGTAAAGGGTCAGCAAGAACATACCCTCTTTTCGGCTTACCTTCATACCGGTAAAGCAGATGTAAAAACAAAGACACGAAACGCCAATGCAGAGCGGAATATCAAATATCATCGCGTTGTGGGGAACCTGTAAATAACCACCTTTTGCGAAAATTGCGGCGGGGCCGAGCACTCCGAGAACGTTGAAAATATTGCTTCCGACCACGTTTCCAATTGCGAGGTCGGACTTACCACTAAAAGCGGCAATTACGCAAAAAACGAGTTCCGGCAATGAGGTTCCAATAGCAAGAATTGTCAGGCCGATCATAAGTTCACTGACACCAAAAGCTTTGGCAATGCTGACTGCTCCTTGCACCAGGAAATTCGAGCCGAATATCAACATTAACAAGCCTGCTGCTATGCAAAAAATGGAAAAAATCAGGCTTCCTAAGAATGTGTTACTGATGAACTGCCACATCGGATTACTGGCAGTTGTTGCTTCCGTGCTGGTAGATAAATCTTTATTATATTCCGCGTTATTTACAGGGTTTCGTAACGCTTCGATTACGGTCCACAATACGTAAAGAACCAAACCAAGAATTAACAGCCAACCAACAGAAGACGAAATTTTACCTGTAATTTGCGAACTGATTTCTTCGCTTGGCTGCAAACCGCACCAATAAGCAAGCGCGTAAAAGACGCACAAAACGCCTACCATAATTGGTATTTCTTTCCGTATAAGGTCGGCGGAAACAGAAATCGGGGCGAGAATCGCAGCAATGCCGAGAATAAGACAAATATTACTTGTGTTACTGCCGATTACGTTTCCAACGGCAAGGTCACCTTGTCCGCCAAGAGCGGCTGCAACGGAAACCGCAATTTCCGGAGCACTTGTGCAGAATCCAACAACTGTAAGACCGACAATTAACGGAGGAATACGCAAAAGTAACGCAAGCTTGGACGAACCTTGAACAAGTACGTTTCCACCAAGCAGTAACAAAATCAAACCAACGAAAATATGTAAGAAGGCAAAAATATCCATTGTTATGCTACTGTTCTGCTAACTGTACGTTGCCAATATGCAAAAATCTGCTCGCTTTACAAACTATTATATTTCCCTGACCCGTAGGGTCGTACCATCAATAGCCCAGAGTTGAGTTGCAAGCGCAGCGAAGCACACGAAACTCTGGGAAAATCGCAAAAAAACAAAAACAACCCTTTAGGGTTGCACAACATCTAACAGGTGCGACCCTAAAGGGTCGGTTTGATATTAAACGCCTTACCCAGCACTGCGGCAACTTCGTTTCACTACGCAGCCTTGTACTGGGCTATTGATGGTCGGACGCAAGCGTCCGCGGAAAAAAGTTCACATAAACGCCTGAAATGTTGAACATGTTTTTGGACTAGCTTTTCACGCAGTGGAAATTATTCGGGCGAAATTTTTTCGAACATATCTTTTAGGCTGTCCATGTCGGGCAATTCCATTGAGCCAGCGACGTTTCGCATGATTTCACTATGTTTTTCACGTGATTTTTCAATTGCGTCGTTCATGGCAGTGATAATCAAGTCTTCGAGAAATTCGCTGTCTCCTTGCGAAAAAACAACGGGATCGATTTTGCAATTCAGAACTTCGCACAGACCGTTTACTTCAACATTTACGAGTCCGCCCCCGGAGTTGCCTTGGACTTTCGTATTACGGCAAATTTGGTTCATTTCGTTAATTTTACCGCCGAAATCCTGCATCCGCTTTATCATCGAACCTAGATTTGAAATATTACCTAACACGTGACTTTACCTCTTTTGGTTTAGAAATAATTCGATTTTATGATATTAATAATTATTTGGTAATCATTCTTTCTTGAACCCTTGATTTTACATTTATTTTCGTTGAATACAATTCGGGGCGGCAATTTACATTTGTCTGTACTTTGCATCGGTTTTGTGGTATCCTTTATGTATACTGAACTTCAAAACCACTAGTTTGCTGATTTCTTCCATTTAAATGATAAAGGCGTTTTTTGATTTTTTTAGCAGTTTATTTAAACCGTGGTCGAATTTGACCAAGTGCGATGAAAATACGTCCGAAACGGTTTCTGATAAAAACAATAAAAACAAAATCGAAGAGAATAAAAATGTAAACTCAGAGCCAGTATTATCCCAATCTAATATTTCTGAACATGCGGAACCCGCAGTGTCAGACTCGAATTCGGTAACGGTAACTGATTCGGTATCAACTGAAAATTCAATTACAGAAATAGCTGGTACGAATAATGTTCCGGAAGAAGAGCAACTGCCGGAAGCAGAAGCGGTGCCAGCCGATACGACGACGCAGCCGACATTAAGCCGTGACGAATTCGCTTCGCTCATGATTGAAAAAGCGAAAGAAGTCGTGCCGGATATTGAAGTCGATTACGACCAACAGGAATACTCGCTCAAGCACCGTTCGCAGGAACAGCAGATAATGTACCTGCACAACGCGTACTTGGAATACACCCGTGTCGGTGAAGAAGAGAAACCGTACACGATAAAAAAATGGTTGCGGCACTTTCTTTTCGTAAAATCGCTGCCGGAGGAATTCGAAGATGCTGTACCGGATATCTTGCCGGCTCTTAGAACACGAAGTTATTTCGAACTCACGCAGTTACGGTTCCGGTGTCAGGAACGTGATATGCCAAGTTTCCCGTATCAGGACGTCGGCGAATTTTTCGGCTTGACCGTTTCTTACGACATGCACGATTCTATTGCGATGATTTCAGCAAAACACCTCGAAGATTGGGGAATCTCGTTTTACGAAGCAATGGAAATCGCCATTCGTAATTTAAGTGAACGGGACTGCGCTTTCACTTGCTTGAAAGTTGAAGGGCAAATGCTCGTCTACTACGCTTCGAATGGTGACAGTTTTGACGGGACACGGCTCATACTTACCGATCACATCCGTTCGCTAGAAGTTTACGGTGACACAATCGCTTTGGTATCAAATACCGATTCGTTAATTATCACCGGTTCGGAAGATAAGTTGGGGCTTGCGTTTATGCTTTCGCAGGCAATTGAAGGAAACAGCAAGCCGCACGCTTTGCCTCCTATACTGCTGCGGCTCGAAAACGACGAGTGGGCCCCGTGGTTGCCGCCGGAAGAGAGCGAATTTTACTGGATGTTCAAGCGGTTCCAGATAATCGCAAATGGTGTCGATTACGCCGAACAACAGAGTCTGCTTGCGAAAATTCACAAGAAGCAGGGCAAAGATATTCTCATCGGGACGTTTTTTGTCGCGCAACGTGAAAATTCGCAGAGTGTATTTACGTACACCGTTTGGGAAAAAGACTGCGACATGCTGCTTCCGAAAGCGGAATACATCGCTTTCAAAGACGGATTAGACGAAAACGGAGCAGACCGAACTGCAGTCATTCCCTGGAACACCGTGCTTGACACCGTTGATTATATGATTAAGCAGCAAATCGATTATCCACCACGTTTTCTGGTGAGCGGTTATCCAAGTGAAAAAGAAATCAACCAAATGAGACAAGTATAAACAACAAAAAAGCAAACATGCAAAAAACATTACTCACCGCGATTATAACCTGTTTGGTTTGTGTAACTACGTCAAATGCGGCAGAAAAAGCGTTGCCGCCAGCAAAAAAAATTCCATTTTACATCGGCACATACACGCAGGGACATTTCAAGGGAAAAGGAATTTACCTTGCCGATCTTGACACCGCAACAGGCGAAATATCGGAGCCGAAACTCGTTGCCGAATGTGACTCCCCGGCATTTCTGGTTGATAATCGGGTCGGCGAAGACTCATATATTTACGCTGTCGGCGAAACCTGGACGGAAGGAAAAGGGCCGATTTACGCATTTAAGGTCAACAAAAATGACAGCACGCTTACGAAGCTAAACGAGATAACAATACCCGGTACCGGACCGACTCACCTTTGCATTTGTGATAATGGCGGAGGAGGTTTGGGCGTTGAAGCAAAAAACGTGTTGGTCGTCGCGTGTTACGGAAGCGGAAACGTCGTTTCACTTCCAATTTTACCGGACGGCAAGCTCGGTGAAGTCGTAAGCTCAATTAAACATGAAGGTTCCGGTCCGAACAAAGCAAGGCAAAACGAACCGCATCCGCACGGCGTGTATCAAATGCCAATTGGTAAGAGTCATTACAATCCAAACGAATGGCGAGTTCGAGAAATTGCCGTTCCTGATCTCGGCACGGATAAAATATTTTTGTATGAAGTTGACACTGCGACTGCAAAAATGACACCGGCAAAACATCAAAAATTTATTGAACTCCCGCCCGGCAGTGGGCCGAGACACCTAGCATTTACCGGAGATAAAAGAGATGGAACCAGAATTTACTGTGTGAACGAACTGGATTCAACTGTAAGTTTCATTGACGGCGATGTTGTTCAAACGGTTTCTACACTTCCGAAAGAAATCACAGATTCGCCGGAAAAATTGAAGGAATTGAATAACACAACTGCTGAAATCATATTAGACTTAAGCAACA
>JBOFQC010000900.1:0-2824 GCA_051660725.1 Thermoguttaceae bacterium | reverse complement strand
TTCACTTGGTGGTAAATATCGAGATGGCAACGAGCTAAAAGTCGGTGGCAATCAATTTAGAAACACCGTTCTTGGGCAGCTACCAGTCCCACTTCCGGCAAATTATGTCATTGGATTTGACATTCAAAAATCTGATTTTGAGTATAAATCGTGGGCATATTTGCATGGAAAATGGCAAGGCGGAGGTTGGTGGTATTATTACGTTAACGCATTTTTTGTCAAAGAGCCTATCGGACTGATTTTGCTTGTGATAATCTCGACTGGCATTAGTTTGAAGTGCCTGAAACAGGCGTGGCGGCAAGACGTGATTTTATTGCTTCCGGCAATTTGTGTTTTTGTACTTGTAAGTTCGCAGACTGGGATGAACGAACATTATCGTTATATTATTCCAGTGTTTCCGTTCGTATTTATTTGGACGAGCAAAGTGGCAAGTTATTTTCCCAGAATTGCTACTGTTGCAGTTGGGCTTTTAATTTTAAGTAGTTTGGCGGTTTACCCGCATAGCCTTTCGTACTTTAATGAATTTATTGGAGGTCCCAAGAACGGCGGTAAATATCTTCTTGGCGGCACGATTGATTGGGGGCAGGACATATTGCTGTTGAAAAAGTGGCAAGACGAAAATCCAAATGCGTCGCCATTTTTTTTGAAATACTCGTCGTATTTTGATCCAAAATATGCTGGTGTGGTATACAACAAACAAGAGCCAAACGTCACAACCCCCGGCTGGCATGCGATTAGCGTGAATTATTTGCACGGCCGAGATGAGCAATACCGCGACTTTCTACAGCTAAAGCCTGTTGAGTTAATCGGTTACACTATTTATATTTACTATATTCCAGAGACCGAAAAATAGATACGGTTTTTTAATCACGTAGCCGATTAACAAACCGTTTTGGTGGAGGCGGCTTCGTCGCGGAGCTTTGAACGTGTTTCTGGGTTTGGACGACTACCCCGCCGGTTTAAGAACCCGCCCGAAAAAAGCGATTATTGAGCAAATCAGTCAAGATTGAATAGTAGTCCGATGCTACTACTTTCTTCAGAGCCGGTTTCGGGTCAAGAGCCGAATCCGGGTCAACTCGAAACAGCCCGAAACGTCTCGAAAGAGTGCGAAAGGAGAAAGTCGTGTAAGCCCGGAAATTACGGGACCTGAGCCGTAAACGCTACGTTTTACGGCCTCTGACGCATCACGGCAATTTGACGCCTCTGAGGATTTCTAATCCGTAGGTTACAGGTTCGAGTCCTGTCGGGCGTGTTTTCATAAGTCTAGTAATAACAAAGCCTTGCGAGTCGAGCCGGGTACGTTAGTGCCCGGTTTTCTCGCGTAGAGAGCCGAATCCAGAGCCGGACGTAAGACGCATCATCAAGCACAAAACAGAGCGAAAGGGAATTGTTACCCAATCGCTCGTATTAGAATTCGCCGGGAATTATGAGGGATTTCCTGAGGATTCTTGGCTTTTCCAAGCTCGATTTGGATTCCACATTCCACCCGGCGGTCGTGACGCCACCCACTTTACCACCACTTCGCCGACAAGGCCCCACAAAGCGAACGTGTTGTGTGATCGGCAACTTCTTGGGCAACGGGCCAAAATCCCACCTTGAAACCCACACGAGACAAAACACGGCGTTTGGCAGGGATTACGCTAATACTCACTAAAACGAAAATCGCAGGAGCAATGGATTATTTTTTAGATACTCCCGTACCTGCCGTAATTTCTCAAAACTGTGGTGAAACAGATTGTTCAAAATCTCGGCAAATTACGTGGTGTCATATTCGAGAAATACAGTTATTCTGCTGTGAGTTTAAATTCCAACTTCTTGTCACCTTTGTTTGTTATATTCGCTGAAAGCCCGGATGTTTGAGCATTCGCATAAATAGACGGAACAACATCAATGTATTCAACAATTATTGAACGTCCTTGGTTTTGCGCAGCCAAATAATCTTCCTGTGTAGGGACAGGACCATTAGCTTCCTTTTTGACCACTGTGACCAAGTATTCACCGGGATAAACGCCATCATCAGGCTCAAGAGTTGTCATCTTAAATTTACCTGCAGCATCTGTTTTGGCACTGGCACTTCTCGACTCGTTTGTTAAAGTAACCGGCGCGAAAGTTACTGTCGCTCCTTCAAGCGGAGCATCGTCAAGAAAAACGACACCTTCTGCAGGAACTAATCCTTTAAGTTTTTTACTTCCGCAACCTGCCGCAGTGAATGTTACAGCGACGGCGCAGATTAATACAAGCAATATGTTCTTTTTCATTTTTTTATAAACTTTGTGTATGTAAACAATTATTGATATTTGCGCAAAATTTGAGATGGTTTGTAAACTCCAACTCGCGTGATCCCTCAACTTTTACGACTCTGTTGCTCTTCGTCGAGAAAGTTGAGGGCTAAATTTTTTTGAAAACTTCAGTAAGTTACGCTAGGCGTTACTGTTACGGAGTGGATGCAGATTCACCGCCGTTTCTTGAGCCAAAGGCACCCCAAACACCAAAGCTTGAACGTCCAGACCGGAAGCACAGACCGGAATTGTTATAACCGCTTTCACTTACAACCTGTCCAGACAGGTTTCCGGTATTAACAGTTTCCGAAACAAATCTTACGGAACCATCGCAGACCGCGATATTTACACCTCCGGTGTGAAAGCTGGTAGGTGGTGTCAGCATTGGGTCAAAGTGTGAACCGCCGGATGAGCAGCTTGGAGGATTTGGAGGTAAAATAAAGTTCGCCCAAGTAAAAACGTTTTGACCATCCCACCAGCGTTGTCCAGCTTCGTCAGCAAAAACAGCAGTTCCGGGTTGGAATGAACCACCACGTCCACGTAGT
>JBOFQC010000899.1:0-2048 GCA_051660725.1 Thermoguttaceae bacterium | reverse complement strand
TACCACGGCGTCATTGTCATCCGAAACATCCTCGAATTCCAAATTGAAAGTCCGCCTTCCGTATCCCAGGTCGTGCATCCGTTCCGCAGTCATGCACTGCATCAGCAACATTGCGGTTGAAAGTTTTCCCTTGAAATTTTGCGGATCGTCCGCGTAAGGGGTTTGAAACGCGGTGTCACCCGTTGCATCGGTCATATACACAACACGGATGATGTTCTTGTTGTTGTCGGGTTGGTACCGTATGCGTATATCACCGGCTTCGGAACCGGCTTTTATCACGAACTTGTTTTCGCCGGGCAACATTGGTGCCAGAACTTTGAATTTTCCGTTGTAAGCCTGTCCTTTTATTTCTTTTGGCTTGACACCAGCTTCCGCATCCGGAAGCGACCGAGTCAGCACAACTCCTGTAATATCTTTGTCATCAAGTTCGCCGATTATCAAAGCGAGAGGATACGAAATTGTTTCCGACTCAACAAAATTGGTCACACGGACAGGACGCCAAATTGATCTCGAATCATCGGCAAATGAAAAAGACGAGGCTATAAAAAGAACAAGAAGAAAATAGACTTTTAGCATAAGATATTTGTGTATAAAGTTTAACATGAAAGACATACAACCACAAAACTCTGCATCCTGAAGGCAGGCGACTTTTTCCGAAAGTCGCTCCGGTTTCGGAGAAACCGGACTACCAATTGCGTAAAACTGCTTTATCTTTGCAAATGCAAAGCAAAGATAACGTAACTTTCCACCGCGTTCATAAACCGTCTTTACTTCGAGATGACAACGATGACTTCATTTGCGTTGCAATTCGGATCGTCGTCAACCTGTGTACCAGTTTTGGTGTCAAGTGCGATTCGTTGGTGTATGCGAAACCCTTTCTCGACGCAGAATTCCTCAAAATCCTTGAGTGTCAAAAATCTGACGTCACGGGCGTTGTACCACTTATAACTCGGGTCCGGGTCGGTTTTCGGAGCGAGTCCGTTTTCCGCAAGTTCTCTCCGGTGTTCGTGATACCCCAGATTCGGAAAACTCACAACTGCGCGAGTACCTACACGGAGCATTTCGTCAAGTATAAACTCAACGTCTACAACTGTTTGCAATGTTTTAGATAGCACAACGAAATCAAACTGTTTATCCGTAAATGCCAGAAGCCCTTCATTCAAATCGGCTTGCACAACGTCGATTCCGCGTCCGATACTTTTTAAAACGTACTGCTCGTCGAGTTCGACACCAACCACTTTGTGATCCCCTCGCTGTTTCAAACGTGCCAACAAACTGCCGCTTCCGCATCCGAGGTCAAGCACCCTGGCACCACGTGGTATCAACGCGAGAATCCGCTCGAAATCGGTCCGATGTTTGAAAATTTCCTGCTCGGCTTGCGCACTGTTTTCATTACCAGCAGCCTGCGCAGCGGTGTCAGGTAGATTGGCCAAAAACGAACGGATCATTTCACCGTAAGAATCGATTTCATTCGGCAACAAAAAGGCGTCGTGGCCGCAGTCGCTTTTAATATTAAAGTAACTTACACGTTTTTCGCCGGCAATTAAAGCGTCAACCATTTCCTGCGACAAAAATGGCGGGTAAAGCCAGTCACTCGAAAAACTCATTATCAACCAACGGCACATTGAACGACGCAGCGAAGTCGTAAGTTTTTCGGGAGTGTCACCCAAATCGAAAAGATCAATTGCCATTGAAAGCGCAAGGTAACTGTTGGCGTCAAACCGCTCGACGAACTTGCTACCTTGATACGCGAGGTACGAACCAACCGCGAACTTCGTCTCGAAACTCGAATCAACGTCTCGCGGATGATTACGGTCTGCGTCGAACTTCTGGCGCATCGACGCAATTGAAAGATACGTTATGTGTCCCAACATACGGGCAATTGCGAGTCCAACGGACGGCTGCTTTCCTTCTTCGTGGTAATTTCCATTACAAAAGTGCGGGTCGTTCATGATCGCATTTCGTGAAACGATATCAAACGCAAGTGCCTGGCTCGTAACCCTCGAACAAGTCGCAAGCGCAACCGCCCCGCCTACACGGTCAGGAAA
>JBOFQC010000898.1:0-3137 GCA_051660725.1 Thermoguttaceae bacterium | reverse complement strand
GTTACATGACGATCCAGTACCAGTGTCCGAATTTCACGTTCAGCGACATTATTCGTCGGCTCGATTGACTGAGTGTCAATAAAAAAACAGCTCGCTCCGTGCTCGCGAAATCGCTTCGGCATCTGCCATGCAGTCGTATGTCTCACAACAACTTCGTTGCGGTCAATACATGGCGTCATCGGATTTTAGCAACAACGAAGCGATACCATGCGAGAACGAAGCCTACTGCGATGTAACTGCAAGTTGCCGTAAGTATTGGTGTCACTCAAGGTCGTCAAAACTTGATCTCACGGATCAAATGCGGACAGCAAAATTGGAAAAGCGTCTCCGTTTCCTTTCGGTATTTTAAGTAGGCCGAGTAGAAATCACTGATACTCGGTGACAGAAACTGGTTTTTCGACGAGTTCGATCTGCTGCGTGGTTTTCGGCTCAGTTTTCTGCAGTTTCAATCTGTGACCGCAGTCGGGACATTTCGTTAGATCAAGCTTGGCAAGGGTGTCAACGAGGCCGGGCGAGATGAGTTTGCGTAGATTCTGTTTGTGACCTTTTTGAGCACCGATTTTCCGTTTGGCAATGTTGCCGTTTTCGTCTTTCGGCTTTGGTTTTTGAGGTTTTATGATGTCGGAGGAGGGATTTTTCGAGGACGTTTGCGAATTTTTTTCGAGTACGGCAATGCGTTTGTCTTTTGCGTCCATGCCACAATGTACCACACTTTCAATGTTTGACGCAATACTACTTTTTAGCGTGAACGGATACCTCTTTACGAACTTACCGCTGTTCGGAGAGGGAAACATAAGGGTGAAAAGCTCGCCAACATTCGAGAGTCTGTCAAGGAAGGTGCTGCATCGCTTGGTTTGGAGCGAAAATTACTATACGCAACGCTGATTTACACGGGGCTGCGAAAGAGCGAACTGGCGTCAATCACGCTTGGTCAGGTGTTTTTGGACGGTGATATTCCGCATCTTGTTTTGAAGGCAAAGGACGAAAAGAATCGGCGAGGCGCGAATTTACCGATTCACCCTGAGTTGGTGCCACACCTTCGCAAGTGGATCGAATACCGGCAATCGGGCGGCATGACGCCAAAAGATAAGTTGTTCACCGTTCCCACGGGACTGGACAAGATTCTCAATCGTGACTTGGCTTACGCCAAAATCGCAAAACGTGACACACTCGACCGGGTAATCGACGTTCACGCCTTGCGGCATACTCACGCGACGCTGATGTCACAAGAGGGCGTTGCCCCGAAAGTTACCCAGTCGTCGATGAGGCACAGCGACATCAGGCTAACGATGAATGTCTACTCGCACACGGAACTGAGCGACGTTGCCAAAGGCGTCAGCAGGCTGCCGAATTTTCTGAGCGATAAAGATGAAAGCGAAAAATAATGTTTACAACATGAAACCGCTCGGTGGGCTACGGTCTGCCGGGCGGTTTTTCCATTTTACGGCATAACCGAAACAATACCATAAGGGAGACATTTTTATGAGCGTTAATGACTCGTTTTTACCTTTGTGTCGTATTACAAAACTCAAATCTCCGAAAGTAATGCTAGATATTTCTTTGCCGTTACTTCGCCCATATTTTTGATCCAGTCGTCTTGGTTTAAAATCATCCAGTGCTGATCTTCTGCCTTCGGTAAATAAGCATCTATCCATTGTAATACTTTCTTACGATTCTCTGATTCCTCCCATTCAGACACGATTGACGCAACATGGTCAAGACGCTCCTTCCAACGATCAAATCGATAATAAACTCCTTTTTTAGGCAGAATAACCTTTGACAAGTCGCATCCAACGCTAAAAGTGGGACATATCAATTCTGCGTCTTCAAAGGAAACCGTCATAGGATTCGGCTTAGCCTTACCGAAAGATTGTTCATCCTCTGGAAGAATATATCCTCCTCGAAACCAGACGTTTTTCACTTTCCCGGTGAAAACGCAATCTTCGAATGACGAGGAACCAAATTCCGTACCATTTAAGTTGTTATTGATGAATTGACACCGAGTAAATTCCGCTCTGATATAATTCATTCGCCGAAATTGGCACTTGTCGAATACGCAACGATTGTATTTACTTCCGTCATATCCCATAAAACTAAAGTGCAGCGATGCTTTTATAAATTTACAATTGTCAAAAACGCAACCATGCTCGCTAAAGTCGTAAAAAGTAGATTCTCCAAAGATAGTGTTGATGAATTTACTCCTGTAAAATTTACAATGGGTAAAGTTTGTCAACGTCAAATCTACATTTTCATAATTGCAATCATAAAGAAAACGATGCTGATAAAAATCATAACCGCGAAAATCCCACCGCCCGTAAAACTGACCGAATGGCGAAGAGCTTCCATGAAAGGTTCCATTTTCAAGCGATTCTTTCATCGCTTGATGAAATTGAGTCATGTCAGGTGTTTGCCAACGTGTGATAAGTTCGCTCATAATATAAAACTAAAAAAATGAAGGTTTTTATCAGTATGAAGCAAAGTGCCATTTGGGCCGGATTTCCAGAAAAGAAAGGTATGTGAGGCCGTTGGGAAGAGAAAAGCGGACCATGCGTATTTGTAAGCGATTACAAACAAATAGCTTGCGAAGTTTTGTGTTTTTCGTTCCTGCGCCGGTTCCTGCACTGCCCGAAAACGTGCAAGCAAGGGCATTGAGGGACAAAATATCGTATGGTATTTTGTTGAATTCTACTCCTTTTCACCAATCGGCTGATTTATAGTCGGTTGAATCGTTTCCGAGTTTTTTACGGTACCCGACTCCAAAACTGGGTTTTGTGGCTCAGGTGAAACCTCTTGGGCAAAGTCACCCAAAATGTGTGAATTTCTACTATACATTCTACCTTCTTGAGTAGTGATTGCTTTTTGGGCTAATATGTCATATTTTTCCAATATTTTCTTAAAGCTTTTCGAAACAGTTACAGATTTTCACTCCGGTAATACTTTTTGAGCTTCCGCTTGGAGCTTTTTATAAAGATACTCTCTAGAAAATGCCGGTATGAGATCACTACCTGTTATGGTATATGTCGTATAAAAAGAACCTTGGATTTCAATAATACCATTTACTTCGGCTTGTTTTACTATACCATTTTCCCTAACAACAGACCCATTTAAGAAACTCGCAGTAATTTCAGGGGTCAAAC
>JBOFQC010000897.1:0-3676 GCA_051660725.1 Thermoguttaceae bacterium | reverse complement strand
TGGTTGTCCAACGCTTGGTGGCGAACCGTTTAAACTCTGGAAAGATGTGCCGTATATTGTCTCACCTAGCGAGGCTGTAATACATCTGGCCATACCTGACGAAGAAGAAGCTAAAAAAATCAAATTTGAACACAAAGATAGAAATTATCTGTTTGAAATGGATGGAGTTAAGGGATGTTTTACATGTACAAGTATTGACGAAGAATTTAACATGAAAATCGGTTATATCCTCTCAAGGATAACAAAGCTAAAAGATGAAATTGAAAAACTAAATTCCGAGTTAAAAACAAAACAAGCCGAGTTAGAAAAAAAACAAAAGGATCTGGAAAAAAAGGAGTTGGAATCTCTTTCAAATCAGTCAACTACTACCCAACCTAACCAACCAAACGATAAAAAACAAAAGTTAGAAGATGAAATAAAAAGCAAAAAAGATGAAATAAACAGTATTGAAAAAGTAATTAAAGATATCGAAGATAAAATAAAAAGCAAAAAAAATGAATCAAATTTATCGCAAACTGAAAAGGCAACACGGAAGAATCTGGATTCGGTTCCATTTTCGCTTTATTTATTGAAATCTGGTGGTAAACCAGACAACGAGTCTGACCGCCTGTTGCTTCTCGAAGTGAAAAAATAAAAGTAATATTATTTTCAAATTTTATGTCATTATCATTTTATATTCGATATCAAGGGCGGAAGCACGGCCCATACACCGAAGCTCAAATATCTGTGTTGCTCAATCGCGGCAAAGTGAACGCACAAACAGAGGTGTCGCTTGATGGTGTTTCATGGCAATCGCTCGGCAATTTTCCCAATTTTCAAGCGAATGTGGTTCCCCAATCTGTCCCACGAGCAGCATCGGTACAGATACCACAGCAATCAGTTCCCGTTTCGCGACCAATTGCCGTTCCTTTGCCGCCAGCCGCCCCGCCGACTGATGCAGCTTTGGCGTCAGTTGCCATTCCAACGTCGGGTCTGCCAGGCGCAAAATCTGCTCGGAATAACGCAGTATTCTACGTCTTGCTCTCATTCGGCGGAATGACGATGTGCGGATTACTGGTCGGCACTTTGTATTTTGTTAATCCCAACTTGTTCAAACCGCCGAAAACCAAATCGGAACAAATTGCTGAGATAATTGCCGAAGCTCAACGGCAAGCAGCGATTGAAGCAGCAGCCGAAGCAGAAGCGAAACTTATGGCTGCCGCGAAAGAAGCAAAGGAAAAGGCGGATGCGAGACGTGTAGCTGCCGAAAAGTTGCAAGCAGAACGTGAACGAAAAAATCAAGAGCTTGCCGCAGAACGAGCAGAAAGAGAACGCTTGGCTGCAGAAGAAAAAGCCGCTGCAGATGCAAAAGTCGAAGCGGAACGCAGAAAAAAAATTATCAATGATCTCCCGGATTCCTGGGGCGTGCCGGGAGTTAAAGCGAGCATTGCAAAAAAACTGGAAAATTCGGAGCAACTTGGCAAACTCAAGGAGCAAGTCACGCTTGAGTTCGTTCCGCTGGTCGAGTTGGCAGAAAATGAGAATTTTTTGTCGATTAAATATGATTATGAAAAAACCATCCAGATGATAAAGTTTTGGAGAGAGGAAAAAAGGGATACAGGTTTAAAAGGTATAGCGGCTACCACCACTAAAAAACCGGTTGCAGTTATCAATCTGACCGATTCCGGCTTGAAATTCGAATGGGATAGTTCTATTACAAATATTGACGAAGATTTAAAACGTCAATACAACCGAATTCTGTTGTCGAAGCTAAAAATCGCACTGGACGGAGAATCAAAGGAAATCGCCTTGCTCGCTCCGGTGGTATACAAGCGTGGGCTTTCTGGCGCATGCCCAACGCTTGGTGGTGAACCGTTTAAACTTTGGCAAGATGTGCCGTATATTGTCTCACCTGGCGAGGCTGCCACATGCTTGGGATTACCGAAAAAGCACGAGAAAATGACGTTTGTATGCACTGGCAAGGATTTTCTGTTTGATATGAATGGAGTTAAAGGATATTTTACATTAATATTCGATTCAGGATTAAACATGAAAATCGGTTTTGAAATTACTAAAGACAATACAATGTTAATCGAGGATTTAACTAACAAGTTAAAACAAGTGATAACGGCACGAAATAAACAAAATTCCGCAATTGAGGAAATCGCCAAAAAAATAGCTCCTCGCGAAGAAAAGCTAACAGAAACAGTGAAAGACCTTAAGTATCGGGATAAAGAGCTACAAGCTATGTCATTGATTAAACAGCGTCAATATCCGCAATTTCTTCAAAAGAGGCAGGAGGTGGAAGAAGAAGTCGTTTCAATAAAAAAAGAGATCGAATCATTAACAGAGCAACATAAGCTAATAAGCAATGCAATTGTACAGTTAAATGAGGACTATAAAGCGATTGAGGAAGAGATAGATACTTTGAAAAAGGACAATAATGCAAAAGCTGTAACCGATCAGCTTGAATCTGTTCCATTTTCGCTTTATTTATTGAAATCGGGAGGTAATACAGCCAATTATTCCGACCAATTGTTGATATTCGAAGTGCTGCCCTAATAACGATTACCGAAAACGGTTTGCTGCCACGTTACAAGTGTAGCGAACCGCAACTTGCAGGCATTTACCCTAAATTCAAAAGTTATCACATGCATGAATTTCAATTACTAATTGAAAATATTCGCACAGTTATTTCGTTTCCAGAATCGTCACTTCCCGGAAAAATACAACGGTATGCGCGCGATTATGCTGAAGCCTGTACGGAATTGAACCGTAGGATGCAACAGTGTATTCCAAGTATTCGCGATGGAAATGTTGCCGAAGCTGTTCGTTTGGCGGAAATTCCTCCTAACCTGCCAGAACTTTATACACTTCTAGATTTTCCAGAGCGAGATGAGTGGATCGATATCGTTTCAACGCTCGCATTTGACATCCCCCCCGCTATTTCCAGCGATCAAATGCGTAGTTTAAACGAAGCATATTTGAAATGTTCACCGCTGGAACCATTATTCCGCTGGCACCGTCTGCACGCGCTAAACGGCTCATCTATTCAGTCTCGTTTGGCTATTATCAGGGCGATAAAAAAAGCCGATCCGAGCAATCCATTTTGGAGCGAAGATCAGGAAGTATTCGAAAAAGCACGTATATCTGGACTGCAAAAAGAAATAAACGAAGCGACAGCGTCTAAAAATTCCCAAGCGATAAAATCGCTTTACAATGAATTGAACCAACCAGACTGGGTAATCGCACCGCCAAAAGAATTTACGCATAAGTTATGTACCGCTGTGTTAGATAGCCATGCGGAAGAACTTCGAGGGCATTTCGCTTCATTTGATTATATACGTGGTGTCAAAACGCGAGATGATATGCAAAAAATTTTATTAGCGAACAAAATGTCGATGCCGGAAAGTATTGCAGTATCAATTCGTGCTGCGATCAATTGGCTTGAAGCAATGCGACTGCAAAAAATCTCACAAAATGAATACTCACAATGCTTAAGAGACCTTCAGGAAGCCTTGAAAGATGAAACACCGCAGGAGACGTTGGAACGACTTTATTACGCCCTTAGCCAAGCTGCAACAAAAGCCAATGTCGACATCCCGGAGGAACTATCCGAGCTATACTACGCTCAGATCAGCTCAAATGAAGTCAGGCATTCTAGGAAATACAAATTACTCGTCGCCAGTATTATCTG
>JBOFQC010000896.1:0-2150 GCA_051660725.1 Thermoguttaceae bacterium | reverse complement strand
GGTTTCGAACATTATGAAATCGACGCCACCTTCAACCAATGCGTCTACTTGTTCCCAAATTAGCGATTCGAATTCCGGGTTTGGCTGACCAGCAGCATTCTGAATAATTTGCGGCAACGGGCCAATTGAACCCGCAACGAAACAGGGGCGTTCAGCCGATTCGGCAACTTTTCGTGCGATTTTCGCACCGGCAATATTAATTGCTTTCGTTTGGTCTCCGAGTCCGTATTTTTCAAGTGAACTACGATTTGCTCCGAATGTGTTCGTGGTTACAACATCCGCACCGGCGTCACGATAATCGCAAAGAATCTGTTCGATCAACTTGGATTCTGATAAATTCAACTCTTCGAAACAGCGGTTGGTGAAAACATGGCGGCGGTACAATTCCGTACCCATTGGACCGTCAAACACAAGCGTATTGGCATGTATAAATTCAATAAAAGACATGTTTATTTTTTATGTGGTTTTCAAAAAATTTCTATTCGTAAAACGAATCATATTTGCGGGGGTAGAATTTTCGACTATCTCCAGTATAGTAATGTTTATGATTAAAGCACGGGGCGGGGGCAAAAATTTCGTCCTGAAAGCAATTTAGTCATACGTAAAGTAAAAGAAAATTGCCTACAGCCTAATGCCTTTTCAAAACCCGCCTAAATTTTTCGCAAAGATCAATAAACTTCTCTTATTATGACACGTAAAATAATTTCGCTAACACTATTTTTTTCGTTCGTTTTCCTTGTCATTTCGTCATTTGTCCTTTATTTTATGCCTGAAGGTCGGGTAGCGTACTGGGGCAATTGGATGTATTTCGGATTCACAAAACCACAGTGGAGTGCGTTGCATATTACTGGCGGGTTTTTGTTCGTCATTGTCGGAATCTGGCACACAGTTTTGAACTGGAAAGTGATTCTGTTTTATTTGAAAAAGACAGTTGAGAAAAATATTAAGGCTCCGATTCCGATTTTTGCGGCGTTCTGCATAACTTTTTTCGTTTACGCCGGAACAATATTACAAGTTCAGCCAATGAAGCAGATAATGGTTTGGAACTCGCTAATCAAGAAAAACATGGCACAAAAGTACGGCGATCCGCCATACGGACATGCCGAACTCAGCACGCTTGACCAGTTTTGTTCTTTTTTGAAACTTGATGTCGAAACAGTGCTGGACCATTTAAAAGAACGAAAATTGAACGGCGTCATCGACCAAAAAACCGTCATTTTGGATTTGGCAACAGAGAACAGTCTGACACCGCAGCAGTTATACGTAATAATCAGGCAAGGCGTTTCGCAAGGAAATCCGTTTGCGGTCTTGCCGCCGACTCCGCCGCCTGGCACTGGAAAAATGACACTTCAAGAGCTGTGCGGCAACTATCAATTACCAATAGAAGAAGTAATCATCCGATTGAAAACACACGGCATTGACGCAGCACCGGATGAATCGTTGCGTGATATTGCACAAAAACACTCCAAAACACCTCACGATGTTTATTTGTTATTGTGTGAAACTCCTCAAGCAGCGAATGAAAATGAACAGTAATTTCAGTGAGCTTCATGTTTCGTTTTGTGTTTTATACATTGAATTCCTAACCAATTTTTCCAACCATGTCGAAAGAAGCAGACCAAGCCGTTGCGAATTACACGCAGGTTCCCAAGATTTACAACTGCGCACAAGCAGTCGCTAAAGCGTTTGACCAAAACGACTTACTCGACCCAATGCAAATGTGTGGTGGCGGCAAAGCACCCGGCGGATTATGCGGTGCCTTGCATGCTTCACTTCAATTATTACCGGAATCGAAACATGAACAGGCGAAACAGCTTTTTCAAGATAAAACAGAAAGCTTGCTTTGCCGTGAGATTCGACAAATGGGCAAAACTAAATGTGCGGATTGTGTGCGAATTGCGGCGGATAATCTCGTTGACATTTCAGTAAACAAGCACTGAGCATAATAAAAGCTTTCTTGCAGGTCAACAAATTACAGACTCATGAGTAAAGAAGATATTTTGGAAA
This sequence comes from Thermoguttaceae bacterium, assembly GCA_051660725.1. GTDB lineage: Bacteria > Planctomycetota > Planctomycetia > Pirellulales > Thermoguttaceae > JAVBSX01. The sequence continues at coordinate 143 of JBOFQC010000896.1, read as the reverse complement.
AATATCAACACCTTCACAATTTCGGTGTTGTTAACCGGGAAAATGAATACCGCACCTTGATCGTCGTTGTTTTGACGTTGCTAACAATGGTGTCGGAAATAGTTGCCGGCGTGTTGACCGGTTCAATGGCATTGCTTTCTGAC
>JBOFQC010000895.1:0-7925 GCA_051660725.1 Thermoguttaceae bacterium | reverse complement strand
GCAAGGCAAGTTTAGTCTGTCCCAACTTTATTCACTGTTACGCAAATGCAACATCTTCGTTACTGGAGACACAGGACCTATGCACATGGCGGTCGCAGTTGGAACACCAGCTCTCGTTCTGTTCGGCTCCACTTCCCCTAGCTTGGCTGGCCCTCTAGGAAAACAACACCGCACTTTGTACTTTCCTGATGCCGCACAAACTCACAGTGTTGAAAAGGAACCCAATGATACGTTCAAGGAAGTACGACATCCAAGTTTTGAACCAATTACCGCTGAACTGGTATTCCAAAATGTTCAGGAAATGTTGTCAGAAAAGCAAACACAAGAATGAAAAATATATCCATGAAACATTTTACATCCTATCTCAACCGATTTTCTGATGTCAAAGCCGTTGTAATTGGCGACATCATGCTTGATATTTTTACATACGGTTCGGTCGAACGCATCTCGCCAGAAGCTCCGGTACCGATTTTTCGGTTTTCTCACAATCACGAAATGCCAGGTGGAGCCGGAAACGTTGCGGCAAACCTCGCTTCGCTGGGATGTCAAACAACATGCATTGGGCTTGTTGGAGAAGATGCGGCAGCTGAAAAACTCTCCAAAACTCTCACAGATCGTGGGTGTAAAAGTATTCTGCTACCCCTCAAAAACCACTTGACTACGGTGAAAACGCGGTTGATTGCCACACACAATCACCTCCTACGCACAGACCATGAAATACTGTTTCCCGACGTAAGTCCCATTCTAAGTCAGTTTCAGGAAATCATCGAACAGACAATCGCAGATGCTGATATCGTACTACTTTCGGATTACGCCAAAGGGTTTTTAACAGGTGACATCACCCGATTTATCATTGAAACGTGTAAACGATTCGAGAAACCGGTAATTATCGACCCCAAGGGGAAGGATTACACAAAATATAATGGTGCCATGCTCGTAAAACCGAATTTGAAAGAGTTTCAGGATGTCACCGGCATGACGTATAATCCAAATTCCGAAAGTTTTCATGCCGATATTATCTGTGGTGCAAAAAAATTGTTTGAGAAACACCATATTGATAATCTGATGGTGACGTTAAGTGAACATGGTGCCTTGCATATTTCTGCGGAAGCCCCAACACAACTCACACACATTCCGACCGAAGCTCAGGAGGTCTTTGATGTTTCAGGAGCAGGTGACACCGCCTTTGCAACATTAGGAGCTGCACTTGGAACCGGTGCCGAAATGGGTGAAGCTCTCACTCTGGCGAACACGGCATCAGGAATTGTCGTCGGTAAAGTCGGAACAGCGTGCGTGACTTCGCAGGAAATCCTGGAACACCTTGGGCAAAAAGATACACAGCTGCTGGCAACGAATCTCGTTCCAATTGATAAAATCGCTTCTGTTTTGGCACCATTACGGAAACAAAATAAAACTATTGGATTTACGAATGGTTGCTTTGACTGCATGCACTTGGGACATCTGAATTCTTTTGCACAGGCACGCGCAAAATGTGACGTTTTGGTTGTTGGGGTAAATTCAGATGCGTCTGTTAAAAGCTACAAGGGACCAAACCGTCCTATTCAGGATGAAAACACACGTGCCAGCCTTGTGGCGGCACTTAAATGTGTCGATTATGTCGTGGTTTTTAATGAAACAACAGCGGAACGATTGATCGATATTATCAGACCAGATGTTGTTGCCAAAGAAGGATACAGCATTGAGCAGTGGCCCGAAGCCAAACAGGTTCTTGCTTATGGTGGTCGTGCTGTTGTACTGGAACGAATTGAGGGGTATTCAACAACTAATTTCATTGAAAAAGCCAGAAAGGCTGCTTAAACCATGATGGATATTAAAAATGAACTTGATACAATTGCGCAAAATTTTATCGAATTAAAACGTATTGCTTCTGTAATCCAAAATGCAGTGACGCAATGTACCAACGCTTTACAAGCCGGGCACAAGATAATGTTTTGCGGAAACGGCGGCAGTGCTTCGCAATCGCAGCACTTGGCTGCCGAATTAGTCGGAAGATATAAATTGGATCGTCCGGCAATGAACTCGGTTTCTCTTACTGTTGACACCTCTATATTGACAGCCGTTGGAAACGATTATGGGTACGCAGATGTTTTTTCCCGACAGGTCGAGGGAATCGGACAAAGTGGGGATGTGTTATTTGGACTTTCCACTAGTGGGAACAGTGAAAATGTCGTTCGGGCTTTTGAAACAGCGAAAAAAATGGGTATAAGCACCATTGCGATGACGGGTGAAACGCCGGGACGAATGGCGAATGCGGACATTACTATTTCTGTGCCATCGCGGATTTCCTGTCATATCCAAGAGATGCACTTGGCTATTGGGCACTGGATTTGTGGTGAAGTGGAGAGTTTCTTTTATGGGTGTTAAAGCTCTTTTCCTTGACCGGGATGGTGTCATAAACGAGGACACGGGTTACGTTTATCAAACGGAACATTTCCACTTTGTCGATGGGATTTTTCAGTTGTGTCGAACAGCGATAAGGAAAGGTTACATTATTATCGTGGCCACAAATCAATCGGGAATTGAACGGGGTTATTTTACAGAGGAAAGTTATAGAAAATTAACACAGTGGATGTGTTTACGCTTTGAGTCGGAGGGTGCCACGATTACGGAAGTGTTGCATTGCCCAACTCTTTCAGGACCGGATAGGAAGCCTAATCCTGGAATGTTTTTCTCGGCACAAAAAAAGTACGGAATTGACATGACGGCATCTGTTTCGCTTGGCGACAAAGAACGTGATATCGAAGCAGCGCGAAGTGCCGGTGTTGGTTTGAATGTGCTGTTTGCGGATAAAAACACGGAAAGTAAAGCGGATCAATTAGTTGCAACGTTAAAAGAAGTAGAGAATTTGTTATGATAATAGTAACTGGAGGAGCTGGATTTATTGGCTCAAATATTCTATCCGGCTTGGAAACAGCTGGCTACAATGACGTCGTTGTTGTAGATTGGCTCGGCGATGATGAGAAATGGAAAAACATAGCCAAGCGAAATCTATTTGACGTTGTATCTCCTGAAGAACTCGATGATTTTTTGCTCAAGTATAAAACGGAAATAGAGACAATCGTTCACATGGGAGCGATTTCGACGACAACGGAAAAGAACGTTGATAAAATCGTGCAATCGAACATTCGTTTGACCTGGAATTTATGGGAATACTGCCGTGATTTGGGCAAACGATTAATTTTTGCGTCTTCAGCGGCAACGTATGGTGCGGGTGAAAACGGATTTGATGACGATGATTCGCAAGAATACTTGAGCAAACTCCGGCCTCTTAATCCTTACGGATGGAGCAAGGCGTTTATTGATCGAAAAATTGCGGGTATTGTGGCAGCAGAGGATAAACGGCTGACACCACCGCAATTTGTCGGACTAAAATTTTTCAATGTGTACGGTCCGAACGAATATCATAAGGGAGGACAGAAATCCGTGGTGGCACACATATTCCCTAAAGTCAAAAACGATGAGGAGGTGTCACTGTTTAAGTCATATAATCCGCGATACGAAGACGGCGGACAGCTACGCGATTTCGTTTGGGTCGGTGATATCGTTGATGTCACTCTGTGGTTATTGGAAAACCCACAGGTAAATGGATTGTTTAACGTCGGTTCTGGAGAAGCGAGAACCTTTGCCGACCTTGCCGAAGCGGTCTGGAATTCGCTGGACAAAACGCCGAAAATCAAGTATATCGACATGCCTGAGGGCCTTCGAGAGCAGTACCAGTATTACACAGAAGCGAATATGACGAAGTTACGAGCGACGGGCTACACAAAGGAGATGACACGTCTTGAAGACGGTGTCAGAATATTTGTCCGCGACTTTTTGAATCAGGACGATCAATATTTGTAAGAAACATAATCATTATACACGGAAGGGATGAAATAGAATGACAAATAAGAAACCAACCGGCCTAGCTAAAATCTGGCGTGAAATCAAAAGACCGTTTAAAAAGAAAATATCTAATAATAATGCAAATAAAGATTTTGAAGAATTTTCTGCGGTTAGTATGTTAATGATTCTATCAAAATTAACAGGGAAATCCATGTTGCGTGTCGAAGGCATTATCCACGAATATAAACATTGGGACCAGTGGTTCGCATTTCGAGGGATTCATAATAAATCTGATAAATATGGCATACGCTTAGTTAATGATTCAGAAGTTGATCGACACCATTCAATAATTCTTGATGAGTTATGTACATATTATCCAATTTCTGAGATAAAGATTCTTGATGTTGGTGCTGGCCCTTTGACTTCTATAAACAAACTATATAAGGGGAATCAACTGAATATAACAGCAATTGATGCGATCGCTGACTATTATGACAATCTTCTAAAAAAGTATGGCATTGACCCGCCTGTGCGAACTCAGGTGTGTGAGGGAGAACAATTATCAAAGCACTTTTCGGAAAAGTCATTTCATTGGATTCATGCCAGAAACTCATTAGATCACATGGAGAATCCTATAGAATGTATAATGGGAATGTTGCCACTACTTAAACCTCATGGAATAATATCGTTATTTCATCAAGAAAATGTTGCAAATTTAGCCGATTTTCAAGGATTTCACCAATGGAATTTTTTTAAGCAAGATAACGATTTTTGCATATCCGGCAGGAATAAAAATGATTATTGCAACGTAACTAAAACAATTGAAAAAGGCTTTTCGGTGCAAACATCCTTATCAGACTGGGAAGACAATGGTGATGGACAACAACTAATTAACGTAGAGGTGTTTATAAGACCAAGAACCGAACCGAAGTGAAGTGAAGAAATTATCCAAGTGAAAAATTTACGGAGTTAATAAAATGAGAATTACTTTTATACAAAGAATCATCGATAAAATACGAGTCAAGGAGTTCGTGCGAAACAATCTAGCGAGTAGATTACGTGCGATTGAGATCGAATGTAATAAAACAAAAATTGTATTAAACAATTACACACTAAAACATGATGAAACACAAAAAGAATTAGAAACAGACCCTGATTATCAGTGGCAACAAACCATTCGCTCACTGCTGAAAGTGATGGATGTCAAAAACCATACGGATCATTTTGTGCGTGTCGGACGAGACAATGACGGAGGATATGTGATGTTTGATGAGTTCGCTGCCGGTTCTGTTGCATACAGTTTTGGCATCAGCAATGATGTCAGCTGGGACAAGGACATTGCGAATCGGAATATCGACATCTATATGTATGATCATACTATCGAAAAATTACCAGAAGAGAACAGTCGGTTTCACTTCTTTCGTAATGGAATAACCGGAAACAAATCACAGAAGTCCTGCAAGACGATGGCTGAATATATTATCGCAAACGGCCACAACAATCAAAACAATTTGGTATTAAAAATGGATGTCGAGGGGGCCGAATGGGATTTTCTAAATCAAGTCGAAAGTAATACATTGGGACAATTTTCACAAATGGTTTTTGAATTTCACGAAATGGCGCGGGGACAATATGATAATCTCATTTGTCCTGCACTCGAAAAGATCAATAAAACACATCAGTTGGTTCATATCCATGCGAATAATTTCGGTAACATCAAATTGATGGGAAACCGTTTTCTTCCTGACACATTTGAAGTGACCTATTTGAGACGCTCTGATCACGAATTTGCGCCATGCAGTCGTTCTTTTCCAACTCGGTGGGATCAACCATGCAATCCGCTGATTCCCGATATTTATCTCGGCAGCTGGGGTTAAAAAAGGAAAGGGTATAAAAGTGTACTAAGTGTTTCAGAATCCAAAGAGTAAGCGAGAGGAGGATTTCTGAGCACGAAGAGTTAGCGAGTGAAAAAAATGTCCATTCCGCTTACGTACTTAAGCACATTCACCTGTTACGGCACTAGTTGTACGATAAATCCAGTGTCTTGCGGGCGGTGTAGCATGTGCCAATTAGTAGACACTCGCTTACGTTTTGTACTCTGTGAGCGACAAACAACAATCAAATCGAAATTATAATAAAAACCTAAAGAGCAATCCAATGTCTTTTTTATTTTACTCCAGTTTGGAAGACAAAATTCAACGGTATAAAAAGAAGTATCCGAACAACCCGTCAAGAGCGTTTATAAGTCTGATATTCTGGTTTACAACGTATTCTGCGCATTATTCGTTCGAAAAAGCCAAGCATATCACGTTGAAATACCTAACAAAAAAAACAATCAATGAAAAACCCAAAATATTGTTTTATGTTGCAGGCGGAGTCGGTGATATTATTATTGCCTCCACCTATCTCAAGGAATTTTATAAGTTTGTTGATGGTGATTGTAGATTTTATATCTGTGCAGATCAGCGTCGAGAAGTTGTCGAAAGTGTTTTTCGTGGTTGTTTCTGGATTGATAAAATCTACGAAAAACATAAAACGTACAATGCTCAAAAATACCATGTTGTGATCCATTTGAGTCGACTCCCGTGTGTGTTATATCAACATCCCAAGTTAAAAGATAAAAGCTTAACAATAGGTAAGCTAATCAATGCTTATGTGACTTTTTACCAAACGCAACCAAAACTCTGCGGATCATTACATGATATGCAAGGAATGATGTATTCTCTCATGAATCGGCATACAAGGCACACCCAGCCTGATATAGGTCACCAGCTCGGCATGTCAGACGAAACGCGACCTATCATGATCCTTGATGAAAGTGCTTTTGATGTACTAGAAAAAAACATATTGGAAAATCGAACCTATATTACTATACAACGCGGAATAGACGAAAAAAGCCGTGTTCGTAACAGCAACAAACTTTGGTCTAAGGCATATTACGATGTTTTGATTCAGCAAATTCACACGGCGTTTCCTTCTCTCACAATCGTTCAGGTTGGTAAAACAAATCCCGAATCTGATTTAGTTGGTGTCGATATTGACCTGCGAGGTAAAACAAGCTTCGAAGAACTGAAAGTCGTTCTAAAAAATTCCGCTCTTCATATTGATGGAGAGTGTGGCATGGTTCATCTTAACCATGCGCTTATGGGCCGATCTGCAGTTTTTTTTGGGCCTACCAATAAGGATTTCTTCGGTTATCCAGAGAACATAAATGTCAAGGCGAAAGACGCCTGTCCACTTTGGTGCGAATGGGTAACGGACGATTGGCAACAGCAATGCCTGCGTGGATTCGATGTTCCACCTTGCATGGAACAACTGACGCCGGAACTTTTTTTCGATGCCATAAAAGAACATTTACACACAGTAACAAATGAAAAACCGTGTACGTTAAACGAGATTAAATCGCCAGAAGTCCCGACCGGAACGGTCCTGTTTGTCGGCGATTTTTCAGATGAGGAAATGCTACAATCGGTCATGCCGGAAAATCAAGTGTTTCAGTTCTCAATGAATCTGACACCAGAATCAATCCATAAAAAAGCAGCAAACCAAATAACTGCCGATTATGCTGATATACTGAATATCCCAATGAAAAAAGAGTGCTGCGATGCCGTTTTCTGTTCACAAACCGAGCCGCTTTCGCCTGCTGCACTACGCGAATTGACACGAATTCTCAGGACCAATGGCATACTGATAACTAAAGACGGTCGCTCCTATATTAAAGAGTGTACACACCGATAAAACCATATAGTCTATCGGTTTAGAGTCTCCCGGAGAACTTCGTCGCATACTTTGGTGACATCTTCTAACTGTATCGCTTCCATAAACTCACGAGACGCGTGACGAACAACGACACCATTTAGAGGAGATTTTATCTGTACTATTCTATTGTGTGCCCCATAAGGTCCAGTCCGCTCAGCAAGTGTTGGTCCGAAAAGTCCTATACACCTCGTGCCTGTTGCCACTGCAATATGTAATGGACCTGTGTCACCGCTAATAAATAATGACGCGCGACCAGATAACACCGTCAATTGCGGCAAACTAAGCTCTGGAGTAAGCGAAATACTACTGTGCGACGCTGC
>JBOFQC010000894.1:0-2103 GCA_051660725.1 Thermoguttaceae bacterium | reverse complement strand
GTTATGATGTGGTTGATTTGCCGGAACACGACTGGGACAAGCTGGTTGGACTTCCGCACTTGCGATTGGTGATTGGCTTGCTCAAAAAGATGACAGAAGGGCAAGAAGAAGAATTTGGTGATGCGTTGCTTCCGATGCTGGAATTCACGGGTTTGGAGGAGCAAAAGGAGTGGATGAAAGATATATTGCCGTTTGTAGCTAAGGTGTTTAGTGCTCACCATTTGGAGCTTGGCGGCGAGAAGTTAAACCAAGCAGCCGAACGAGTTTTCGCAGAAAGGACAAGTGAAATCATGCTTACGATATTTGACGAAATAGAACTGAAAGGCAAAGCCGAGGGCGTTGCAATTGGCGAAGCCAGAGGCGAAGCTAGAAAAGTTGCCCGTTTACTGGACAAACGCTTTGAAAAAGTTCCGTACCAACTGAACGAAAAGTTGCTTATGATTACTGACCTTGAAAAGCTGGACATGCTTTTCGACCTTGCGTTTGACTGCAAAACGCTGGAAGAATTCCAAAACGCGATAAAGTAATCTAACCAGTCTTATTTACCCCCAAACGCCCGGCGAGTTCTAAAATTGAACTTACCGGGCGTTTCTTTTTGCGCTTCGTTTGGTGCCACTCTTAATTTCTCTTTGATGTCAGCTTGACTTCCTGACTTCTGATTATAAGGTCTGACTGTTTTGGAAGTCCGAAGCCGGACTGGCGGTATCATGCTTTAATCGGTGTCACCGCTCCCGTTAGTCGCTTCCTCACCTATAAAACAAGTAGAAAACGCATGTCAGACAAACTGGAAATTTCCCACAAAACTTTCCGCAAGAAACTCGAAACAACACTTGATACCATTAACAAAGCGGTACAAGACACGCTTGTCGAGATTGAAACAATTCGGCAAGAAGTCGAAAAAATTGAATTCGAGCCGGCCCATAAAGAAAAGTACGAAGCTCGAATGTTGCAATTTCTGCAATTACGCGAGCACCTTTCGGAAATAAGAAACCGACGAAACGGTATCGAGGAAACGCTGGCAAAAATGACACTTCAAAAGCTGCAAGATATTACTACAATTGATGTTGCACATCTGCTTGGGCTTGTTGCGAAAGACTTTGAAGTTGAATAAATTTCAAAAAGCCGCTCGGCGAATATTGTTATACCGGAGCCCGGCATGGGCGGTGCGCTTCGCGTGAAGTGTTCCACCTCCCGTTGGTCGGCTCTGTTCCCGAGTTTTTCAATGTTTGGCGCTGATTATCTTCAGCTAACCCTACATTGGGAAACATGCAGTTTATGCCGGGCGACAGTATAAACGCAATTCGCCTGAGTACTTTGCCGCCCCAGAACCACCACGTTGCGCCGTGTTGCGTTGGGAGGGCAAACTCGGTATTTCATCCGGCTCCTTAGTAATCACGTAACGCCAGTCGCCTGTCAAGCTCGGCAACCGTGCGTTGAAACGAATCATTCTCCAAATTACAGGCCGGCTCTAAAGTGCATTCCACAATCATCTTACGTATTAGTTCAGCGCGGGAAAGTGATGCCTGCTGGGCCTTTTCGACTAAAATTTCATACTCCTCCGGCGAGAGGCGGCAAGTAAATGCAACGGAACTCTTCGGTGTTATGGCTTGGGTAATCATTGTAGAATCGTGTACAAAATGCTATTATTCCTGAGTTTATGATATGGAAACAAAATAAATTATTCGTCGTTCAATTCCACCTTCACAATATCAACAAGTATCCGTAACAGATTAGGATGTGTTTTTTCAAGGTAAGAGGTGATTTTCGGTTTGACTAAAAATTCCCGTGCTTTGATGACGCATTTTGTTGTGTCACTAATATACTTTCTGTACAACCCCGAAAAGAATGCCTCATCATTTTCCGCATCTTGAAACTTTTTTACGAGTGATTGATTCTGAGCATCACGTTGTGTCCACGGCGTCTGTTTAGTTTCTTCCCTACGTTGAACTTTCGGCGTTTTCAAAATTTGTGTTTTCACAAATCTTACAGAATAATCGCCGCATTGACGCATCTGCGTCAGAATTTCACGTTGTCTGACAGGTACAACGTGAGCCATCTCTTTCACCGCACTTTGCCCTAATGTTCCATTATCATACGCTTTCA
>JBOFQC010000893.1:0-2058 GCA_051660725.1 Thermoguttaceae bacterium | reverse complement strand
CCCGTACACCAACGGCGCATACGGCGTGGTCGATAGTGTCGGTGAGTTTTCGCAACGCTAAAATGACGACGGTTTGATCGTCTTTGAGGAGTTTGCAAAGTTCGGTCGGTGTCAATTTTGTAATCTGGCAATCGACACCGCGATACGAACGGAGGGCGGTTTGCAGATTTTCCAGAGGCAGAAATTCGTCCCGTTCCCAGCCGCATTTTTGAGCAACTTCGTCAAGTGTGGTATCAACGCCGAGCGATTGCAACGCAACCAAACAAGCTATTGGTCCGCAAGCGGTTTTGTACTGTTCGTCTTCCAGTGTGGGCAACCTGTTTTGCGCAAAGGCGTTTACCGAAAGCGTTACAAAAGCAACGAGAGTGATGAAAGGTGATATTCTCATACTGGCGTACTCCTGTTGTTACGATAATTGCGGTATTTCATAACAAGCGCAACGGCAATAAGCACAAGCCCGGCAATTACGCTCAGCCAGCGGAAAGTCGTTACAACCTTTGATTTTACGGTGGATTTGAGTAGCGCACCGATGGAGGGACGGTCGGAGTTTGCATAAACTAAACTACGAGCATGGTCAGCAATCAAAGCATCATCTGGAATAAAGCTTGAAAAAACAGAGTCCTTTAATCCAGAATTTATTTTCATGGACGATACGGAAATTATTGTCTTTTCACTTGGCGATCCATTTTTGTTGAAATACTGAATTATTGTTTTCGAAGGAAGCCAAATTCCATTCCCACAGTCCACGAGGTCTGATAGGTTTCTTCTTTCAATAATTACACGATTGGTTAGCAATTTGTCTGCTCCATTAGCTGATTCTTTGTTTAATAGTGAATAATCCTCAACTTGAATAGGTGAAAAATCAAGGTCTGGTGCCAACCATGCTTTTGTATACCAGTTACTAATCACGACGCATTCTTTTCCATCGATTACTTCTTTTTTTTCGCAAACAAACGTGTCGTCGCATTCAAGGAATACAATTAAGTCATTGATATAGCTAAATGTTTTGTCAAACAATTTTGAATCCAATAACATCGATAAAGAAATCGGTGACATTGGTTCATAAAATGCTTGGTAATCAATATTTTCAGAAATTCCCACAAATGGAACTTGCCCCTCCTGATCGGGATGTGTGTAATTATAAAATGTCGAACCATCGAATGAGACTGTTCGGCGCGGAAGTTTTTTGCGATTATCCGTCATCGATTGGTCAAGATAAATTTTCTTTCCCTTCATTGCATAATCAATTTCCGACTCGAACGATTGCATGCCGGTATTGTGGTTGATTTTATATTGACAATGAAAATCTTTTAAGGAATCTCTTTTCGCCTTGATTAGCTTTAACAAATTGTCTTTTGTTATATTTGAATGGTTGGCTTGCTTCACCTTCTGATATAGCAGAGCTATTTCTTCGTAAGTAAGTCCGCCTGTTTTTAGGATAATCGAAAAAAAATCACTGTCGGTTGGAGCGTAACCATTTTGGGCTTCGAATCCATCTAGTTTTAATTCCGCTAATGAATAATCATTGTCTTCAGAATAGGCAATAGTGTTACCACAACAAAACGCCAGTCCCAAAAGGATTAGAGGCACAGGCAAAAATATGGTTTTGTATATCATGTTTAATTTGGTATTTTTTGAGGATGTTTCTAATAATAACTTCACATTTTTCATGTGATTTTTCGCCTTACCGTGTCAATAACTTGTAATAGATAAATAATGGGTCAGCCGAGTGATTGGACAGCCCTCCAAAATATAGTCATTTCCAGAGATAAGTTTTGAAAAGCAATCCAATCATACTACCCAGCACCGCAGTACTTTAATACGCAATCTAACAAATATTCGGGGTGTTTGCAAATCCAGCATCACAATTTGGGTATGATGGAGAACCAACTTGGCGGCATCCCACGAGTTCTCCGTTTTCTCTTATCTCCTCGCAAGCATACCGTACTTTTTTTGCAACCGGGCAAGGGTTTTGTGAATAACTCCAAGCATAGTTTTCCCATTTCGTTTCATCAACTACAACATGTGCCACACCCAGACACGGAGAGTAGCTTGAGG
>JBOFQC010000892.1:0-2178 GCA_051660725.1 Thermoguttaceae bacterium | reverse complement strand
TCCCAATATTTGTTTAAAATCAATGCTGGGTTCTTTTTAAACGCTTTCTTTTTCCATGTAAGCGACTCTTCGCTCATACCAAGACTTGAGAGCAAGTTCGAGTAGCTCAGCATTTTCTGAGGGTCATCCGGGATTTTTTCGCCGATTTCAAGTGCGATTTTTTTGGCGTCATCGGTTCGACCAGCCCGTTGGTACGTGTCGGCAAGGTTCGTCATGAAATCTGTTGAATTTGCCAAACTCTGTTTTTGCGACTCAAGCTGTTCGATAATTTCGCCCAATTTGTCGTATCTTTGCAGCACTTGTATTGCGGAGTTGCGCAAATGCTCATTCATATTTCCACGCTGCGATGTGTTCGTATTTGAAGCCCGGTAAACCTTGAGCGCAAAAGTAATCGCTTGCTCTTTCTTTTCATCGCCGTATCTTGAAAGTTCATTTAACAGTTCATACTGCGTGGATTGGTTGTTTGCAATTGTAAGAAGCCGATCAAACAGCGCATCGGCCTCATCCTTTCGATCAAGCATGACATACGTATTCCGCAAAATCCGTAACTCTTCGTCGGTGAGTTGGTAGCCCTTAAGTCTTTCAATTGCAGTATTTACACGTTCTTTCAGTTCGGGTTCCTGCGCAAACATACTCATAACAATTGTTTCCCGCATCTTAACATCCTGCGCAGCGGTGAATGGAATCGCGTCCAAACACTCAATTGCTTTCTCCTTATTGCTAAGATTATTGTACAACAAAGCGAGCAAAAGCAGTTTCTGCGAGTCAAATGCTTCACCTTTTTCAACCGCTTCTTTGTACTGCAACTCAAATATATCTTTGAGCTGTTCGACGTCAAATTCTTGTTGGTTCTGATTTTGCATCGGAATAATCGCCAAATCGGAATACGCTTCAAAAATCTTTCGGTCATCGCTGTTTTCCGATGTTTTGAGTTTTTCCATATACGTCTCGAATTGCGCAAAGTAATCGGTACGGAGTTCGTCCTTGCTGACACCTTCCGCAAGTTGTGATTCTTTCAGAAGCGTATCAACTCTTTTCAGTGATTTTCCGAAAAAGTTTAAAAACTGCGCTGTCGTGGAAGAGTCCGGCATGAAAAAGTTTGATAACATGTAGCTATCAAGATTTTGTCGCCCTTGAAAATAATACCTGTATTGGGAAAGGGTTAAAGCTGCTTGCTGTCTTTTGGCTGTATTTACCTTGAACTTGATATTAAAGGCAGATAAATCCTTCTGCACATTAAGCATGTAATCAAGAAGAATATAGCCCGCTTCAATATTTGTTTGGATTTTATCCAGATTTTCTTTTGTGAGCGGTTTCGACTCCCTTGTTTCATTCTCGTTAATATACGGCATATAAAAACCTCTGCCGCTGTAAACCATTTGCATCTCATTTCCTGAAACACCTAGCGGCTGTGTTATTTTTGTTGTGAATGTCTGAATTAATTGCATAAAACATAAATTTAACTGCGATTCAAATTCAGCAACTTGAATAGGTGTGCGTGAAGGACTCTGTTTGTATGCCGCAATCGCCTTGTCCAGCCAAGCCGTTACTTTTTTATGTTCTTCTTGTAGAGTTAGCGTTTCTTCATTATCAATACTGGGTACATGTGCCGTGTTTACGGGGAATATCATATTTAGTGCGAAATAACCAACATTCTGGAAATTCTTCGTCGTTGACGCCATTGCCACGTAGATTTCAGGTTTTTCTTTTCCTTTCTTCTCGATCAATTCATCTATTTTCGCAAGTTCATTTTCTTTGCCGTAATGTTTAAGCACAATCGAAAACGTGGGATACGTTACCACAACAAACTGATAATCATTGGCTTCCAACATTTTTTCGGATGTTCGTATCAACCAATCCAATTTCTGTTCATCTGTTACAGAGCCGCTTGCCGCGTCAGCAATGTTTTTTTGTAGTACCTCAATTTGTTCTTGCAGTTTGTTCTTGTAACTTTGAGCCTGGTCCTTATCGAGTTGATAACGTTCAATCTCTTTAGCTAATTTGTCTTCTGATGATAGCAAATCTTTATTTTTTTGCAGCTCAACTGATTGGGCAAGTTCACTTTGAAAATTATTGAAAGCAGCAATACGGTACGAATCGTCGCCCGACATTGCGAGCCGGTTAATTATCTTGTTTAATCTTTTCGTTATTTCACTGTCAACAGCGTAGCCTTGATAG
>JBOFQC010000891.1:0-10497 GCA_051660725.1 Thermoguttaceae bacterium | reverse complement strand
AAGCAAGGTTAATGCGACGACTAAGATTGAATGGTTTTTCATTTCTTCCCCCTTTTGGAATTGAAATTCTTTCTAAATCGGTTTGATGGATGGTGAACGTTTCATTCCGTTCCAATACTACTGGTAGCAGGCGCACTGCTATACCGTAATATGGTATGAAATGTCGTTAGAATCATAATCGTCTGTCGGTGTTGAAAAATTCCAGAAAATTGACAAAAACCGAAAAAACATTAAAATAATTCTAAAGCGAACACGTTTTGTTATTAAGATGCGCAAACATTGCGGATTATACCGGCAAGCTGGTTGCTTACTGTTTGCTCAATCCAGAAATATCCCAATAACTCGGAGAGCGTCCGCCAATTGTAATAACGGAGAACTGTCTCGGATGAAAGAATACGGCATTGACCGGCCCACCTTGATTCGGAAGAATCATTAAAGGTTCCCCAGTTTGCGTATTGTAGATTATGGAACGTTCTTCTTTTTTACCTCCGACGATTAAGAAAGCACCATTAGGAGTAATCGCAATTGATGCAACGCCCCCTTTTTGTCCTTTGTATTCGCGAATAATCCGGCGTGAGTTTAGGTCCCAGAGTATTATTCTGCCGTCTTCAGCTGCCGTGATGAACTGTGTACCGTTAGGATGGAAAATAATGTTCGTGATTACACCGCTGTGTTCTTCAATTTTATAACGGTGCGTTCTCGTTGCTGCGTCCCAAATATTTATTGCAGCGTCATCCGATCCTGTTACTATGACTTCGGCACCGGGACTTATCGCGGCAGAAGTTATTTTGAATTTGTCGTCTGAAATGGTGCCACTAAGTTTTTTGCCTTTCAAATCCAGAATTGATACGACACCATCTGTTGCAACGGAAATAGCCGTTGAACCGTCCTGTGAGCAATTAATGGACTTTATCGCAGCCGAATGAATATCAAAGCTGTAAATAACATTCATTTCACTTACACCGATCAATTGCAGCATACCCGATCTTGTTCCTGCGATTATTGTGTCTGAGTCCTGCGGCATGAAAGCAACCGCAGATACCGGTATACGCGAAGTGAACAAGCGGATCAACTTGCCGTTATCGGTTTGCCAGACGTTTCCTTCACTTTTTTCGGAAGTAATCGCAACGAATGCGTTTCCGTCAGGGCTGACGCAGCCGATGTCATCGAAAGAGCTTATTCTTCCGTATCGGAACTTTCGTACTGCTTGTGGCAACGAACTAAATTCGTCGTTTGCAACATCGATACTGTTGTCGCCGCTATCCGGTGTTTGGGATTTGACCGTTGGAGTTTGGGCGTCAGTATTATCTGGAGTGGTGGGCAAACCGGAGTCCGCCGCCAAGCTTGAATTGCCTTGTTTATTGAAAGCATTGCTCGTAAGAATTTCAATCGTGCCGTTTTGCATCGAAATGGCGACGTTTTCATTTATTTTGTTGAGCGACGCACTTAGAATCGGGGAATTACGTTTTTCACAAGTGGCAAGTTTCGCACCTGTTTTCGCGTCCCAAAAAACAACGGTTCTGTCTCGTGAAGCAGACATGATTTTGCTTCCGTCAGCAGTAAAAGCAACCGCAGTAATGGCGTTTAAATGACCCGTCAATCTTAACGTTTCGATACCGGAGTTGGCATCCCAGACAATGACTGTATTATCCAGGCCGCCTGACACCACTAAGTCATCATTTGGGCTGAAGCTTGCGCAGAGTACGGCTGCTTTATGCCCTTGAAAAGTGCGGGCGCGTGACATGTTTTCAGCGTTCCACATGATTACGGACTTGTCGTTGCCAGCTGTAATAAAAGCGGTGCCACGCGAATTATAACGAATAACGTTAATTGCCATTGCGTGCGCTTTCATTGTTCTCGTCGAGTCTGCAGATTCGTTTAAATGGATTTCGTTGATATTTCCATCTCGAGTGCCAACAAGAAGAATTTGCGAGTTTGGATTGACGCAAATTGCTGTTGGTTCGTATTCAGAGGCCGGATACGTCGTATTAGGCACTTCCGAACGGATGTCCCAACAACGAACTCTTTTGTCTAGCGAACCAGCGAAAAAGCTTTTACCGTCAGGGTTTACGGCAAGAGTAATGACGGGGCTACGGTTGCCGTTGTATTTTTTTGTGATAGAGCCGTTAATCGTGTCCCAAAGAATAATCTGCCGGTCGGAACTACCTGATATCAAATGAATTTGGTCGGGAAGATATGACACCACATTAACCGAATTGTTGTGGCCTTGCAGAGTAATTATGTCCGCTCCTTTATTAGCGGCGCTACTGACTCCGGCGACGTTATATGTCAGATCGGGATTCTCTCCGTCTATACCTGACACATTTCCCCAGAACAATTTGCCGGCAAACTTTGCTTCGTTCGCTTTTCTAATCTTGAAGTTCTCAATTGCTTGAAGTTCGGCAAGCATTGAGTCGTCTCTTATAGATTCCGCGTGCGGAAAATCTCCTTCGGAATAAAAGTAGTCCTCAATGTTCACATTTTCGGCACTCGCTTTTTTGCCACTCGCTTTTTCGCCACGGGGCTTTATGGTGTCAATAACTTCGTCATCTTCGTCAGACTTGTTCTCACTCGTTACTTTTTCGTCGGAAACGTTTCCGTCAATGATACTTTCGGTTAAACTTTCGGCGTTTGGGCCGCTTTCGTTCGAAACATCGAATTCAGTGGCAGTTACGTCAGCTTGTAATACCGCAACTGACACCAACAAATAAGATAAGAATGTAAGTGCGAACATATTTTACTCCGGTTTTTGCCAATCGCTAGCTGATCCATTCACGTTTTCTGTTGAGTGGAGACTTGAGAATATCAACCGCGATATTGACGTCATCGACAATTTGGAAATCGTACATTCCGACGCATATAAAATCTGCGCCGGCTTCGTAAGCGTATCTGAAACCGTCTGCTGGCTGTATGGCACCAGCAGCTAAAACTTTGAAAGCAATCCACGGTTCAGGACGGCTCTCCATGTATGCAATTGTATCTTCCGGCTCACGACAAAAGATATTATCACATTCTTCCTGCTCCGGGTGAGCGGACCAGTAATTTTTATGGTGTAAAGTTTTCATCCAGAAATCGGGCTTGAGTCCGGCGTCAACGCACTTCTGAATGGTTGAGAGGTAATGGCCTCCAATTCCAGCGGGCAGACCGTTTTTGCGAATCTGTTCCAATGTTTTCGCAATAGGGTCGAAGTTTCCCTGCTGTGCTAAATAGTCGGCCAAACCTCCGTGAATGTAACACGCAGCCGCTCCGACGTCAATTGACCGCTGCGTTTGTTCCTCAAGCGAAGCAAGGTCACCGCCGCAGTCTGAAATGAAATCAATCGCACCGCTCGCTTTGTCCCAGTACTCGTCCATTATTTCGCAAAGAATCGGATTCGTGATAAACGTTGTGATACCACACGCCTCTGCCAATTTGAATGTTGCGAAAATCTTTTCTTTCGTGTGGTACGCTTTCACAAGGTCCGAGACGTAAATCAAGTCGCGGGAGTGCGCCCAACCTCCGATCAGGTTACCGCCGAGAACGATACGGCTGAGTTTCAGTTTTCCAATCTTTCCTTTCGGCGGTTTTTCTTTCAGGTCCTCGAGTTTCGACCAATTTGTATGCCTTCTCGTGGCACCAGAAACGGCGTCAGGTTTTGCGGTGT
This sequence comes from Thermoguttaceae bacterium, assembly GCA_051660725.1. Classification (GTDB taxonomy): domain Bacteria; phylum Planctomycetota; class Planctomycetia; order Pirellulales; family Thermoguttaceae; genus JAVBSX01. The sequence continues at coordinate 6,854 of JBOFQC010000891.1, read as the reverse complement.
CATTTTTTTCCGCTTCCTCAGTTTGACGTGCGGCAAGAACCTTTTCTTCATGACTGCCAAGTGTTCCGGCTGCTGCAAGACTGACGCTTCCTAATAACATCTGGCCAAGTAATTTACGACGCTCCGGATTACGCGGTTTGTTTTGATTATTTTCGAAAACAGTCGCATCGGAAGTTGTTGCTGCAGAAGTGTTTGCTTCAGACGGGTCGGGTGCGCAAGGGTATTTTTTCATGGTGTCAATTTTAGTTTTTCCGTTCTACCAGATATCTGGCAAGCGCGGTAAGGGTGTCAAATATCATCTGCCTGCTCAAACCTCTCGGATTTGTAGGCTGCGATTCGATAAGCGGTTTAAAGGCATCAAGCGCGAAAATCGCTTTTTGTACTTTTTCCGCCGCTTCGCATCTGCTTTCGTCGACGCCGAGCAGGCCGGGAAAAGTCAGACGTCTGTCTTTGTCGCGTTTGACAGGTTTTCCAACCAGATATTCGTCGCCGATCCAGTCGAGAAGGTCGTCCGTGATTTGAAACGCAAGCCCGAAATTGATACCGTACTCGATTAATCCGTCAGTCTGTTCCGGTGTTGCGTGGCCGAGAATGCCGCCCAGCTGCAATGATGCGCGGAGTAACGCACCAGTTTTCCGTAAGTGAATCGATTCCAGGAATTTCAGCGAAGCTTCATAACTCATTGTAGTTTCTGGATTACTGACTGCCGCGATATCATCGGCCTGACCGCCAACCAGATGTGCAGCACCGGCAGCTTCCGCTAACACGCCACAACATTTTGCGGCAAGTTCTTTGTCTGATATACGGTGCGAAAGCGTTTCGAAAGCAAGTGTCAAAAGTGCGTCGCCGGCCAAAATTGCAGTCGGCTCGTCAAATTGAACGTGACAGGTTGGTCTTCCGCGACGCAATTCGTCGTCGTCCATTGCCGGCAAATCGTCGTGAATCAACGAATATGCGTGAATCATCTCAATTGCGCACGCAGCCGGAATTGTTTGTTGACGCGGCGCACCACACAAGTCACCTGACACCAACACGAGCAGAGGACGTGTCCGCTTGCCTGGTGCCAAAAGACTGTAACGCATCGCTTCGCTGAGCCGCTTCGGAGTGCCTGTTTTCTGTTCCGAAAAACTGTCCAGGCTCTCTTCAATCTCGTGACGAAGCTCGTTTAAATATGCTAATATGTCTGGTCTGAATGAATCCATTTTATTTGTAATAATTAGAGGGATTGAACTTTCAAAATACTCTTATATCGCTTTCAACACATCCCCGTAAGTCCCAATTACGAACTTGTTATCAGTATTTGCGTTGATCTCAATCTGAAATTCTTCTTTTTTGTCACCAGTCAACAATACGTACCCGTCCATTATCATGGAAAAGCTGGACGTGTTATTTATTGCATTTGGTAAAAGTAAATACGCTTTATCCTTCTCGGGATACTCGGTAAAGACACCGTACCACTTGTCGTTGGCTTTTTCATGTGGTTCACAAGCGTTAAAGTTGTGACTCCAATTTATTTCCTTTGAATCAGTATCTCCGTTACTAAATACTATTCTATATTTTTTTATATGTATTTCAGAAATGTTATGGGATTTGTCCAGAAAAGAGATTTGAATGTTAACAGGAAAAGTATTACCACAATGATAAAATAATAAAGGAATATAATATCGAAAAGTTCTATAACCAACATTAATTGATACTGGTATATCAACTTCTGATGTGGCGTCGTAGGTAAGGAATTGGCATTTTGAACTATCTACAGTGTATGAATTATCAAAGGCAATTCCTCCCTGAGTTATAATTTCGAACAAACCAAACAAAAGTAGTATAATCCAAAAAGCGGATTTTATTGTTTTCGCTTTATTTGGTTGTTGGAGTTTTTCCAAATCCGAAAGCGTTTCACTCATAATCATTCGTTCGATCAGTACCGGCGGACTGATGTCCGCCGCTCGCTGAGGTGATAAATTTTACTTTACTTCGCGGAAACAAGTGAGCTGAAGTAAACGTAAACTGCGACAATTGCGACGAGAAGGCCAACGGTCAGAATGATATCAAGAGCATTCCAACTTTCGCGGTCCTCTTTTTTCTGCTCGTCAGTTGATGTCGAGTAAGTCAGGCCGCTCACCTGCTCCGGTGTCGGACGTGGTGTCACCAGGCTGACCGCAACGATTATCAACGTGCATATTACCGTAAGGAAAATACAAACGTATGTAAAACTCGCCGTTGCAAAAACGTAGGGAGCAGTTGCAAAAAAGTCGGGTATACTTGCGAAAAGTTTTCCGTCCATGAATGATTTGTCTGCGTCCGGTCCGAACATTTGCACCGCCCAGGGTACTTTCGTGAACATGCCGTCAGCGGTGTCAACGCTTTTTGCGACGAGTTCCATTACCATTCGGAGCATTCCGAGGCAAAAGCCGCAGACAAGACCGAACATACAACCGTAAGCGTTAATCCGCTTGAAAAACACACCGAGGAAAAATACGCAGAAAATCGGCGGAGCAATGTACGCCTGCACACTCTGCAAATAACCGTAAAGCGAATTGCCCATGAACGGAATGATCGGAATCCAAAGAAGTCCGAGAAGCACCATTATCGCAGTTGTTAACCGGCCCATCCAGACGAGCGTTTTTTCGGAAGCGTTCGGATTATACTTGGCGTAAATATCCATTGTAAACAGCGTCGAACTTGAGTTGAACACCGATGCAAGCGAACTCATCAAAGCGGCAAGAAGTCCGCCGACGACTATTCCCTTGAGACCGACCGGAAGCACTTCCTTAATCAAAACAGGAAATGCGGAGCTGGTGTCAACGAGCACTTCGGAGCTTAATTTTCCTTGCGCTGCCAATGCGTAAGCAATCATGCCCGGCACGATAAACAAGAAAACTGGTGTCAGTTTTAAGTAGGCGCCGAAAATCGTACCCCGCCTTGCTTGACGTTGATTCCTTGCAGCCAGTGTACGCTGCACAATATACTGGTCGGTACACCAATACCACATGCCGACAATTGGAGCACCGAAAAGCAGGCCGAACCACGGGAAATCCTTGTGACTCATAGGTTTCCACAAGTTGAAGTGGTCGAGTTTTTCTTCCGATTCTTTCAGGACGATTTTACCGTTTTCGTCTCTTTGAAGAAGATCGTTTCCTTTGTCATCTTTTTCAACAATTGGTTTACCTCGCCAGTCTAGTTGCTGTTGTTCAACTCCGTCAACGGTTTCCGTTTTGTAAATTTTAACGACTTCGACGCGTGATTTACCTTGGCACGTTTCTTTAAGGGCTTCCCAACCGCCGACCATTTGCATACCGTAAAAGAGCGCAAACGCCGCCCCGACAAGGAGAACAACGGTTTGAATAGCTTCAGTATACAACACGGCACGAAGACCGCCGAGAATTGTATAAAGACCGGTTACCAACACCATTCCAACCGCACCGACCCAGAAGTTGTCAATTCCGGGAATGAGTTGCGTCGGAAATATTGCTTTGAACACAATACCGCCCGCAAACAACGTAACTGAAACTTTAGTGAATACATACGCGATAAGACTGACAACCGATAAAAACCATCTGGCAGAAGGTGAATAACGTCTTTCAAGAAATTCCGGCATTGTAAAAACACCGCTCCTGATGTAAAATGGTACCATTATCCACCCGAGCACAAGCAGGCACCAAGCGTGGAGTTCGTAGTGGGCCATTGCCATGCCGTCTTTAGCACCAGTACTTGCGAGGCCGACAAGGTGTTCGGAACCGATATTTGACGCAAACAGCGACGCACCAATAACAAACCAACCGGCGTGTTTGCCAGCCAGGAAGTATTCCTTGGAACTGTCTGTTTTCTGAAGAACGACCCACCACGCAATACCGAGTAGGATTGCGAAGTAACAACATATTGTCAGCCAGTCGTACATTCCGAGTCCGACCGCTGGAGCGGCGGCGTCAATTCCAGCAAATAATAAACTCATTTGTGTTTCGGAGCAAAAAGTTAAAGAAATTGATTACTTAAAACAAAACTTATTTTATTGTAAACTTTTTTGCGAAGAAAGTAAATCCTGCTTAGAAAAAACGTGTTTTTAGGTTGTTAGCCCCAGAGCCATGCTCCGGGGAGTTTTCCAGAAGATACAACGCCGAGCAGGGCTCGACGGCTAACGAGCGGCAAAAATTATTACGCAACGAATTATGTCAACATTTTTTGATTTAACCGAACAAGAGAGTGATCCGGCAACTGCCCGGTTTCATATTTTACCGATTCCGTATGAGGGAACTGTCTGTTTTATGCACGGAACAGCTGCCGGACCAGACGCAATTCTGGCCGTTTCCGACCAGATTGAACGGCTCGATGAAGAAACTCTCACCGAGTATTACCACGCAGGAATCACAACGTATCCGGCGGTTCCAGTTGCCGAAACTCCTGAGCGGATGATGTGGAATATTTACGAAAATGTAAAGAATTACCGACTTTTTGAGTCGATTTCAACTTCGTTGCCGCTACGGAAAAAATTCCCGATTATTATCGGCGGCGAACACAGTATTACCGCACCGGTAGTTAAAGCGGCAGCTGAAATTTACCCGAATCTAAGTGTGCTGCAATTCGATGCGCACGGCGATTTGCGGAATTCATACACTGGCGGTGTTTATTCTCACGCTTCCGTTATGCGGCGTGTTTTGGAAATAACCCCGAATCTCGTGCAGGTCGGAATACGTAGCTTTTCAGCCGAAGAGTACGCCGAGTGCCCGGAACAGGTGAAAAAATTCATCACGCCGAGAATGGTCGAAGAAAGTCTCGGAAATGTAATCGAAGAAATCCTTACTCGTCTGACCGAGAATGTTTACATAACTTTCGACCTTGACGCATTTGATCCGGCGTACGCACCCGGAGTCGGCACACCGGAACCGGGCGGAATCAATTGGCGGCAAGCTACCGGTATAATAAAAGAAGTGATCCGATACAAAAACGTGGTCGGAGCCGACGTTGTCGAAACCGCCCCACTCGGCGGCTCGAACATTTCAACTGAATTTCTGGCTGCCCGACTCGTTGGAAAAATCATGGCTTACGTCACACACTGCGATCACGGGGTGTGCTGATCTGAGTCACCGAGATAATCACATTGTTTAGCGTAAATTGCCGGGTCGATATCTTCTTTGATGACTTCAGTGTGTCCGTCCGCATACGCCGCGATAATAACGCCGGCATGATTCGAAGATGGGCGGGCACTTTCAATACTTCCAACAGTACCAGTGTTTTTGTCTCTGTTAATTAGCCAATTCGGTGTTGCTGAAGGCGTTTTCATCCAATCGTGATTCCAAACGAAACCGAGGTCGCCAACCGCACCAACATCCGGGATTGAAGTGAACGGTCCACTCCATTTGTTGGCTTGGAGGTTTTCGGTAAGCATAATCGTATTGCTGGCACCGTTTTTGATGTCATCAATTTTAATGCGTTTACCGTTTGTAACCAACTTGTCACTGAACAGTGCGCACTCTGAAAAATAAACGTCGTTATCTTTTTCGCAGCAACCTGAATTGGCGACATACGATAATTCGCCGGGCTGTCCTTTTTTATCAGTAGCAGACGGGCAAACGAAAACCGGCATTATCATATTTGAGAATTTTCCGGTTTTCATGTATTCTTCGTATGCGGAAGCGTTTTCAAGGTTCGGCAAAATCGCAATGCACCAGCTTCGTTCTTTACTGAGCATTTTGTCAACCAGAGCGGGAAGCATTTCGTCGTTTGTCGCTTTTCCGATCAGGCCGAGAGCGATGTTTTTCTGGTTGTTCGTACATTGGATCATCCTGGCTCGTTCTCGTGCAGCGCCAACGCCAACGACCAGCAGGCTCGAAAGGATGCCAATGATAGTTATTACAACCAACAGTTCTACCAGCGTGAACCCGCGTGTGTTTTGATTATTCTTCATTTGTATTTGGTAGGTATTTCGTAAAGAGAGTATTAAACAGCCAAATGTATATTTGTCGATTACGCATTTTACCCGACACTGGAACTTATGTATATACAATATATATACATTTTCCCACAAACTGAAGAATATTTCCAGTAGTTTTTAGAAAATTTTTATCGTTATATTGTTAGCCGCCGAACCCTGTTCGGCGCTGCACCCCGGAGCAGGGCTCCGGGGCTAACAAAAGTATAATTTTTACTGAATGAAACGTTCTTCGCCTTTGTCGCTGTGAACGGTTACTTCGCCGGCGTCTTCGAGTCGTCGTACTACGTCGACGATTTCCTGCTGTACCCGTTCCACGTCCGACGAACGCATTGGTCCGAGGTAATCCATTTCTTCCTGCAGCATTTTGCCGGCACGCTTGGACATGTTTCGAAAGATTTTTTCTTTAAGCTCTTCACTTGCACCTTTGAGAGCAATTGCCCACTGCGAACTCTCGACGTTTTTGAGAATCGCCTGAATGTCTTGGTCCGCGAGTTTGAGAATGTCCTCGAACACGAACATAAGTCGACGTATTTCCTCGACCAGATCGGGGTCGTCCTGGCTGAGGTTTTCCATAATATTCCGGCCAGTAGCCCGGTCAATTACGTTGAGAATCTCCGCAACGCTTCCGACGCCGCCGGCGCTTTCAAGTTTTTGGCTCATAACGCTTGACATTCTGTTTTCGAGACCTTTTTCGACCTCCTTGATTATCTCCGGCGTCGTCTGCTGCATTGTTGCGATTCGGCGAATAACCGCAAGTTGCCGCTCCGGCGGAAGTCCGCCAATTATGTCCGCTCCCTGTGAAGGTCGTAAGTGAGAAACAATCAACGCAATTGTCTGCGGATGCTCGTCGACAATAAACGTAAGCAAGTTTTCGCTGTCCACTTTTTGCAGAAACCCAAAAGGAATTGCCTCAAGTGAACTGCGT
>JBOFQC010000890.1:0-5907 GCA_051660725.1 Thermoguttaceae bacterium | reverse complement strand
AAATGGTGAAAGTGAAAAAGGGTAACTTCATCCACGAAATACTTGAGCGAGGCAGCGTGGAAAGCACAAGTAACGTAGATATCTTGTGCGAAGTGGAAAGTCTCGGCGGAATCACAATTATCACCGTTGTACCGGAAGGAACGGAAGTAAAAAAAGGCGATCTGCTGATAGAATTCGATTCGTCTTCATTTCTTGAGTCTGTGAACAAACAGAGAATTGCGGTTCTTACAAGCCAAGCAAAGGTTTTCCAGTCGGAAGTGGACTTCAAAAATGCGGAACTTGAACTTGAAGAGTACGAAGAAGGGAAGCTCAAAGAAAGTATAAAAGCAGCCGACAATAAGATTCTTACTGCAAAAGAAAGCATGAGAACGGCAGAAGACGTGCTCCGTTTTGACGCAAACTTACTTGCTCGCGGATATATCACCGAATCAGTTGTCGAAGCAGATGAATTCGCTTACCGAAAAGCGGAAAATGAACTGGCCGTTGCTGAAATGGAACGCACCAATCTCATTAAATACACAAAAAAGAAGATGATTAACTCTTATCAGGCAAAAATCGAGGCGGCAAAAGCAAAACTCGAAGCCGATCAGCAGAGTCATAAACTGGAAAAGGAACGCCTCGCACACTTGGAAAAACAGCTTGAAAAATGTAAGGTATACGCTCCGCAAGACGGACAAGTTGTCTACCCGCCACCTCGTTGGGGTGATGAGCAAATGATTATTCGTGAAGGATTAAAAGTTTATGAACGTCAAGCGATAATAAAACTGCCCGACCCGTCGAAAATGCAGGTAAAAGGACTTGTAAACGAAGCGAGTATCCGTTTGGTTAAAGTCGGGGACCCTGCTACAATTGAACTCGAGGCTTTCCCCAACCAAGCGTTTAACGGTGTCGTAAAAACTGTAAATGATTATCCTGAACCAACAGGTTGGGGAGCTACTTCGATGTCTCGAGAGTACCAAACAACGGTAACAATTCTCGACTCACCGCACGGAATCAAGCCAGGTCTTACCGCAAAAGTTAATATCGTAGTAAATGTAATGAAAGGTGTGCTTACATTACCAGTACAGGCGGTTTTCGAGTACGGCGGCAAGATGTACTGCGTCACCTACAAAAACGGTACATGGGACAAAATCGAGGTCAAAACAGGTCCAACTGATGAAAAGCTGGTCGTTATCGAATCGGGGCTGTCTGAAGGTGACGAAGTTGTCTTAAATTCGTGGCAGAACCGCGAAAAGTTGAATCTACCAAAAATTGAAAAAGAGGACAAAACCGGCGTTCCAATGGACTCCGCCGTTGAAAACAAACCGGCAGGAGCGTCAAATGCAAGTGCTACTGCTGAAACCTCCAAGTCTGCCGGCTCAAAACCAGAAGGTGGAGCACGCTCTGGAGGTGGTGAACGTCGTCAGAGGCCGGAATCTGCCAGTGCTACAGCTACTGCCACAACGACAACTTCCGCAGACGAAGTAAAACCCGCGGAAGAAAAAACGCCGGAAACTTCTGAAACACCTGCGACACCGGAAAAAACCGACAGCGCAGCAATTCCAAGCAATACCGAAGCAACCAGTGCATCTGGGTGATTTTGCGGTTAGCATGAAAGTTTGAAAATCTTTCTGGTGACCAGTAACTGTAATTCAACAACACATCCGTTTCCGATTCGAGATTACAAAATAAAGTGTTTGCAGCAAAAGTAGATAACGTAGTAAAATTGTACAATCTCAAAGGAGAGACAGTACGTGCTCTTCGTGGAGTTAGCATGGAAATCCCGCAAGGCGATTACGTCGCAATTATGGGCGCGTCCGGCTCCGGTAAAAGTACAATGCTCAATCTGCTTGGTTGCTTGGATAGACCGACTTCCGGCACGATTCACCTCGGCAATGATAACGTAACGCAGCTCGACGATTACCATTTGTCGGAAATCAGGGCAAAGCGAATCGGTTTCGTATTCCAGTCGTACAATTTAATACAGCAGCTTACCGTTTTGGAAAACATTGAGGTACCGTTATTTTATCAAGGGAAACTTGACCGGCAGTCAAGAAAACGGTCCGAAGCGTTAGCAAAAATGGTCGGATTAGGTGAACGTCTCGGACACAGACCGACACAGCTTTCCGGCGGCCAACAGCAAAGAGTCGCAATTGCTCGCAGTTTGGTGAACGATCCGTACTTTATTTTGGCGGACGAACCGACTGGCAACCTCGACTCGGTAACCACTGCGGAAATTCTAGACCTGCTTGACCGGCTTAACGGAGAAGGACGCACAATTATTCTTGTCACACACGAAAAAGATGTCGGAGACCGCGCCAAACGTGTAATCTGGCTCAAAGACGGAGAAATCGAATCCGAAATTTTCAACCGTGAACAAGAAAGAGAATATGAAGTTGAGTATGAAGGCAGTACTGCTCCGACTTCAGAGTTCGGGTTCGAGACTAATACGTTAAATTTAGGATTGTCGGGACAGGACACTCCAGATACGTTTACGCAGTTTTGACGTTAAAATGATTCTGCAGAATTTAGGAGTTAGGAGACAGAATCAGCGGTTTTAACTTAAAGGCGGTGCGTTTCGCGTAAAGTGAACCGCCTCACGCTGGTCGGCTCTGTTCCCGATGTTTGTAATGTTTGGTGTTGAATATCCTAAACTTCCCCTATGTTTGAAAACATGTAATTTGTGCCGCGCAACAGTATATTACGCTAACAAATCCCGTTATTGGAAAATATTAACTTATTGCCGTTGTACAGTATATATCAATTTCATATAAGCTTGGGCAAACCACAAAAAATGGGAAGCAATGTTTGATAATAGCATTTCGAATTACAACATTGGTAATCATTTCACTATTCAAATCGAATCTGTATTATTTTGCCTATTTCCCCAATGTCACCAGACAAAAAAAGAGAAAAATAGTGACTACTCAACAAGTGCTATTTCAACTTGAAACCACTGGTATTAGGCAAATAGGATTAAGAACCTCGGACAAACCCGATATTTGCGTGCGAATTACTAATCAATTCTTCTAAAGCCTAATGTCTAAAGCCTTGTGTTTAAACTCTGTAAAATATTTCTGATACACGGAAAGTAAAAATAAAATGCAAACACTTGTAACTGGTGGCGGAGGTTTTCTTGGCCGATACATTGTAGAAATGCTTCTGCAACGGGGCGACGAAGTTCGGATTTTCGGGCGCGGCGCATACCCGGAGCTTGAGCAGCTCGGGGCGGAAATTTTTAAAGGTGACGTTAGGGACAAGAAATCGGTTTCGGCTGCTTGCGAGGGGATTGAGTGTGTTTTTCATACCGCAGCATTGCCGGGAATCCAGTGCCGTTGGGAACCGTTTTTTGCAGTAAACGTTTTTGGCACAATGAACATTTTGGCCGCCTGCCTTGATAACAAGGTGAAAAAACTCGTTTATACAGGCAGTCCAAGTTGCGTTTTTAATGGAAAATCGCAGGAAAACATAGACGAAACGACACCGTATCCCAAAAAATGGTCGGCGCATTATCCTCACAGCAAGGCAGTAGCGGAAAAACTTGTGATTTCCGCAAATTCGGAAAAATTGCTTACATGTTCGCTTAGGCCGCACTTGATTTGGGGACCGAGAGATAACCATTTAATACCGAGATTACTGGATCGGGCCAAACGTGGTAAGCTGATTCAGATAGGCAACGGAACCAATTTGGTAGATAACGTTTACGTCGAAAATGCGGCAAAAGCTCACATTTTGGCTGCCGATGCGCTAATTCCGGGCGGAAAAGTTGCCGGAAACGCATACTTTATTAGCCAGGGGCAACCAATAAATTGTTGGGGCTGGATAAACGAGATACTCGCCTTGGCAGATTTGCCGCCGGTTCGACGCCGAGTTTCCCACACAGTTGCGTGGGGCGTTGGCGCAGCTGTGGAAACCGTGTACAATTTATTTGGATTGTCTGGCGAGCCAAACATTTCAAGGTTTTTGGTTGGACAACTTGCCCATTCGCATTATTTTAACATTTCAGCTGCGAGAAACGACTTTGGATATTCGCCAGAAGTGAGTACTGAGGAAGGGATGAAACGGTTGGGTGAGTGGATTAAAGAAGAAAAATTAGACGTAAGACGTTAGACGTTAGACTTCAGGTTTATTCCAAGATGTCTTCGTTGTAATCCTAACAACCGTGTCCGAAAGCCAACACAGTTAAAAATTTTTGAAAAAATCGTGAAAAAAATGAAATTCCTCTGGATTTTAACTTTTTTTCGTGGAGAATAAGAATATAAGTAACGAGAAAACTTTTCAACCTTTATATATACCGTAGCCGGTATGGGCGGTAGCCTTCGGCCCCGGAATATGCCTTGCTTGCATGGCGTAGAATATTACAAAAGGAAATTTAAACAATCCCAAGTATATGATTAGGAGTTGACCAATGAAAGAGCGTAATAAAAAAACAATTCGGAAGACCGGGTTCACTCTCGTGGAACTTTTGGTCGTTATTTCGATTATCGGTATGCTGATGGGTTTGCTGCTTCCCGCTATTCAGGGAGCACGTGAATCTGCTAGACAAACGCAATGTTCGAATAATCAAAGAAACCTTGCTCTCGCGCTAATCAATAACGAGAGTAGCAAAGACGCATATCCCTCATTGCGTAAGTTTCAGGCGTTAGATCAACCAGAAAGACAATTAAGCTGGGTTGCCCAGATTTTACCAAATATCGAGCTTGCGAACCTAGCGAATCGTATACAGGACGGCGACCCCAGCTTAGTTGCTGAAGGGATTCCTGCAATTCCAGTATTGAAGTGCCCAAATACCGCGAAAAACTTCCTTTCGGGTTCGACAACTGGAGCCACGTGTTACGTTGTGAACGCAGGGCCGCAAAACTTGCTCAAAGGTACTGATTTTGATATTGACACAAATATTCGTTATGAACCCGGTGATAAAGGACTTGGTCTGTTTTTCGATCACCTCGGAAAAATCAATAAAACAGCGGGATTATGTAATGTAACGACTTCGCAGGATTTTATTTCCAGTGCTGACGGAACAAGCTATACGATATTGCTAAGCGAAAATGAAGACGCAGGAAAGTCTGAGCCTGGGGCAAATTATAGCAACGGCTGGATCACGGTTATGTTGGATTCCAACGGAAAACTGAACGCTACAGCCGGCGCTGAAGAAGCAATTGGCTTTACTTTCCCGTGGAATGTTGATTATCCCGCGAATTACAAAAGAGCAGCTGGTATGACGGATGCCGACACCGCAGCGTCGTTTTTAACCGCTTGTGATGCCACTGGTGCAAATACCCTGAAGATCAATGTTTGCAAAGACGGCGATAAGGGAAATGGCGGCCCGTTGGCCACTTATCGTTATGCCCGTCCGTCATCCGGTCACCCGAGCCTTGTTATTGCGGCATATTGTGACGGAACTGTTCGTAAAATTAACAACGACGTTGACCACGCAATTTATACTCACGCGATGATGCCGAAGTCCGGCGATTCAAGACCGATTCCGTAATGAAGACAATTCGCCCCGGAGCCCTGCTCCGGGAGGTTTTAAAAAAGGTACAACGCCGAGTAATTTATGCCTGTACGGGCGATTCCTCGGCGTTGTACTCCCCGGAGCAGGACTCTGGGGCTAACATTATGGGATAATATAACTTTATGGTTTCAAAACCACCCTTAACGCTTCGCCGCTGACCATTAGTTCAAACGCTCTTTCAATTTCATTCAGCGGCAAGATATGCGAGGCGATTTTCTCAACAGGAATCGCCTTTTTGCTTATAAGCTCAACAGCTTGCTCGACATGCTTAGGTGTCGAATCGCTAGAACCGATCATACGAATTTCTCCGTAATGCAAAGGTCGGCTGTCTATCTGAAGCATACTTTTACCAACCGGCAACGAAGCGAACAGGCAGATTGTTCCCTGTTTTCTAACCAGTGAAAGTGCTTGTT
>JBOFQC010000889.1:0-3230 GCA_051660725.1 Thermoguttaceae bacterium | reverse complement strand
ATTAACCGGATGCATGACATGCGCACCGCTTCCGTATCTCGTATCTCGACCTGAATGGTTACTATATGTGACATGTTTTTCCTTTCTGTATGTGGTGTAAGGAACAGGTGAGTCGGACTTGGTGTTGCTTTCTTAGAAGCTGAGGTTTAGCCCGATCTCACCTGTTGAAAAATTTTGACTACCTAATGCGTGAACATTTTCACAGGTATATAACGCAAAAAGAGCAAGTTTTTATAGTCGCACAGGTGTTATTACTGATACAACTGTTGTTTTTATACAGATTCGTGCGGGTAGCTAATCTTATGTAAGCTCAGAATTTATGCTAAAAATAGTCTAGGTAGTTGCTTTTTGAGACAAATAATAATAGAATTACCTGCTGTGTGGTCGGGAAGAATCAAGCGTAAACGCATTAAAAACAGAAACAAACAAAGGAAAAGAATAATAAGAACAGATAAAAATAATTAATAAATAAAGAACAAATAAAGAATCGCTCACCTCAAATCGCCAAATTTGTATACACCGAGCGGCGCATAGTGTTACGTACCCGAATCGTAAGAAATGGGGGCGTGGCCGAGTCGTCGGTGTTGCTTTTGGCGAAGCTGAGGTGAAGACTTTGGTTCACGCCCTTTTTTTGCGCGCGGAGCAACCTTAAAGTTAGCTCGCGATTCGTAGCAGACATAACATCATATACATTAAATTTTTAAATGTCGAGAAGATTTTAACACAAAAATTACGATTTCGTGAAAAAATTTTAATAAAAACCGTCTATGTATGACAGGATTTGTCATATTAGTGTTGCGGTTATGCTGAATTAAGATATACTTAGTAAACTTCAAAGAAATAGCGCAAGCTAAATATACTATAAAGGCAGGAAGTATGATTATTCTTATAGAAATAAATGATAAGCTGGAGCAGGTGTCTAAATCAGAGCTTATTCGTGTGGCAAGGGGCTGGATACTATCGCCCGAAACTATACTATAGCAGACAATAACGGGGCTATGTCGGAATAGTACAAGGATTAGCAAGAAAGCAAACCGTGAGATAACAATAATAACACCGTTTATCGTAAATCATTTATACAAGAAAAAAGCCATGTCGAACACAAACTCACCACTTCATGTTGCTATTCAGAACGGAAACATAGAAATCTGTAAAATACTTCTTGAAAACCAATGCGACGTTCATGCAGTGAATTCGGAAGGGCTGACGCCGCTCCAATTGGCAACTCAGACAGGTAATGCTGAAATGGTTACCTTATTACTCAAATATGGAGCGGGGGCAAATCCGAAAATTGTACCCTCGACCGCCTTTGAACCGATTTCACAATCAATACCACTACACGACCCATTTGAAGGTCTTGGCCCAGAATCCTTTTCAACAAACAGAGTTGACCCTACTAGTCTTAAAATTATCGCATTTGTGTACATCGGCATGATAGGGGGGATACCACTGATGTCGTTGAACGCTAATATCCACAATATTATACCAGAGGTGACTACCTGGCTTTCCTATGGGGCCTTTGTCGTTCTGATGCTCCAATTCTGGAAACTCATTCCTCGTGATATAGCCCGAACAACACCGAATAAAGCTGCTTGGTTTTCGCTGATTCCTTTTTTCACATTGTATTGGGTTTTCGTATGCGTGCGAGGTCTCGGAAAGGACATGAATCGTACCTTGCAGCAAAAGGGGTTGGCACCTGCGGTCAACGACTCGTTACAACTGTCGTACTGTGTTTGTGTTATTGTCCAGTTCGTTCTTATCTTTTTGATTGTAATTCTTGAACAGCAAGGACTAGGCCGACCTGGCCCTTTGATTATTTATATATTTGTCGGCCTTGCGTTTACCAAGTGCATGGCAATTTACAATCTCTATATTGCTAGTAAACCCTTAACTGCATCCCTTGATCCCAAAGAGTAATAATGTCGCATAATAATGAATTGTCGGAGCAACGCTGGTATCTAGGCTCGCCGTCATCACCAAGGGGGCCTTTTCCTGAAGGCATGATCAGGCAGGGAATACTTGACCGCAAAATAGCAACTACTGTGTGTGCTACAGAAGATGGGCAGAACACTTGGAGACCGCTTGTGCAATGTAAACCTTTTATCGAAGTCTGTGCAAGTATGTCACCAAACAATCAGACTATAAATGTAGACACAGGTAAGTTATGTAAGGAAAAAGTACAACAAATACTGAAAGAATTCCGTGAAACTGATTTTAAGAACGAAATTATTCCTATTGACGCAAGTAACTTATCTATTATAGCTGGCGACGTCGTATTCTGGGTTGTACTTACTCTTGGTGTATTGCCTCTTCTGATTATTTCGATTAACGACCCCAATATGCAGCTGGTAGGGATGTTATTTTTCTTTGCTATGCTCTGGGGTGGTATATTTCGAAGTCTCGTGTTAAAGAGTTCCGAGAATGTTGGTTTACCAATTTCTGCTTTTTTCTTCACGGGGATAATCGGTGTCAGCGTACTCTTACTGATATATCAATATCTACCTGCGTTTTACACTACAATGGCAGATAGTCCTAACCCTATAATCTGCTTGGCTGGCTTTGTCTTTCAAGTTGGTACTTGTGAGGAATTATGTAAAATCGTTCCTGTTGTGCTATATCTCTTCCTGAAACGTCAAAAAGCGTCACCTATGATGATCGTTTTGATTGGTGTATTTTCCGGCCTTGGCTTCTCGGCTTTCGAAAATATTGGCTATAGCGATAGGATGGTAGCGGGCACTGTAGAACACCTTCTCCACGGTCAAGAATTGGGTGGTATTGAAGGGGCTCTGGATGGTGCGATGCTTGGAACTCGTGAGGCTATGATTATTATTATGTTACGATCTGTTTCATGCGTGTTCGCTCATGCCATCTGGTCCGGCGTCTTTTCTTGTTTTATTGCCATGGCTTTCATAAGTAACCGACGCTGGTTTGCACTAATTTTTATCGGGTTTGCTGTTTCCGCTGTAACACATGGCTTTTATGATTGGTGTTGTGCTTTCCAGCAAACCTTTGGGGCGATAACGATTGGATTATCCTTTTTATTATTTTACGGTTATCTTTCCAAAATACGGATATTAATCAATCAGCATCATAATGTAGGCGATACACATGATCCCGATAATCAACAAAAAGCTTCATGAACTCAGTGTTTATTTACATGCAAGACGAAACGACCTTTGATCGGCAGTGGAAGATAATCCAACTGCTCGGTACTGCTGCAGATGGCCTGA
>JBOFQC010000888.1:0-1857 GCA_051660725.1 Thermoguttaceae bacterium | reverse complement strand
AGTCTTTAAACCCCAGTTTTCCTTGCTTTACCCTGCGGAAAAAGCAAAAGGTTTACAAAACGAGTAAACTGCAACAAATAGACCACGCGCAGCACATGTAGGTTAATATAAATCCAATCACACCGGCGTTATTTTACTATCTTTCCAGCGCAGATGCAACCGCCCCACAGGTTAACGGAAACATTTTTTCTTATATGCCGCATTTTTTGCAACCGAAAACAAGAAATCAAGCCAAATTCTCAACAAACAGTTTATTTTTTTGAGAATGTATACCGTAGCACGGTATGGCTGTGCGCTTCGCGTGAAGTACTCCGCCTCCCGTTGGTCAGCTTCGTTTACCGAATTTTTGTTGGTTTTCATCGTTATTTTATTCACAAATCCCGTTATTGGAAAATATCAACTTAATAGCGTTGTACAGTATAAATAGGTAACCGTTCACGGCAGAATTTAGGAGTTAGGTGATCGTTGAGCTGGTGATACGAAATTATCTGAAGTCTAACTCCTTAAAAAACGTAAATAGTTAATAAAGTAGACATATCATCTCAAATTATCAGCGTCGGCCAATAAATGAGTTGTATGACTAAACCGCTTGTAGGGACAAAATTTTCTGCCGGATTAGGTATAATTATTATATCAGCTTGACCTGCGCTGAATTTTCTGGCAAAATTGAACGCATATTGAGTGCTTACAGACGTTTTATAAAAAACAGTGAATATAAAAATGAATACCTTATCAGGAGCGGAATTTTATACGCATGAAAATAAAGGGCTTGCCGAACCGCATGGGCCGAAAGCTCTTGCGATAACTTCAGAGCGTTCGGCAGCGCACAACCTCGAAATATGCTGGGGAATAAAGCAGTGGCCTGATTGGCGTAAATCCGCACACGACATTAAAGCGTACACCGTTGCAAATCTTGACACATTGCTCGAACAATTTGAAAAAAATGTCAAAGCCAAAGGCATCACTGTTCTCTGGGCCAAAGACGCGGAAGAAGCCAACCGTTATGTGCTGAATATTGCCGACGAAATCAAAGCGAAAACAGTTGTGAAAGCCAAATCAATGGTTTCCGAGGAACTCAATCTGAACCACGCACTAATTGAACGCGGCATTGACGTACTTGAAACAGACCTCGGTGAATACATTGTTCAGCTTGCTCACCAAAGACCGACACACATTGTAACTCCGGCACTGCATCTTTCCGCAGCGGAGGTCGGACAACTTTTCGCCGACAAAATCGGTGTGGAATTTACCGACGAACACCAAAAGTTGACAATGATCGCCCGGAAGGTTTTACGTGAAAAGTTCGTAAACGCTGACCTTGGCATATCCGGCGTAAACTTCGGAATCGCAGAAACCGGAACGCTTACTCTGATCGAAAACGAAGGAAACATCGGGCTTTCCACTTCTTCGCCGAAAGTACACGTTGCCTTGATGGGAATAGAAAAACTTTTGCCGAGACTTGCTGATCTGCCGCTGTTTTTGAACATGTTGCCTAGAATGGGGACCGGACAAAAACTGACTAGTTACGTGCACATGTTTCACGGACCTGCGCCTGGTCGAAAGATGTATCTTATACTAATTGATAATAATAGAACTAAAATTACGTCTTCACCAAAACACCGTAAAACGCTACACTGTATACGTTGCGGACTTTGCTTGAATAATTGTCCGGTGTACCGTCAGGTCGGCGGTTGGGCTTACGGCTGGGTTTATCCTGGTCCGATTGGTTCGGTGTTGACCCCGCAGCTGATCGGGATGAAACTTGCCGGAAAACTGCCGTTTGCGTGTTCGCTTTGTGGTGCGTGTAGTGAAATTTGTCCTGTAAAAGTTGACCTCGCTCACCAAATGGTTCGACTA
>JBOFQC010000887.1:0-4887 GCA_051660725.1 Thermoguttaceae bacterium | reverse complement strand
ATTTCATAGCAATTGTCGAGAATATTTCGCCAAATGGTATCACTACCAATACTATATGTGACAAGTTGACCGCTTGGTCTTTTCCAAGCGACAAGGTTTTTGAGATAAAGAATTTACTCGGCGCACTTGATGCCGCAAGATTCGGCCCACAAACGGCAGAACAACTGCAACTGCTGGCCAAGCAGAGTCCTGCTGCACTTGATTTGCTGGTAAAATCGTTACCGAACCTGAAAAAACATATTTAGACTGTCGCACGGTATAAACTGCATGTTTTCCAATTTAGGGTAAACTGAAGATAATCAGCATTAAACATTGAAAATTAGGAAAAGGAGCCGACCAACGGGAGGCGGAAAACTTCACGCGAAGCGTACCGCCCATACCGGGCTCCGGTATAGAAAATGACGCAGCATACAAATGTTAAAATTTCGTAATACATCAAAAACACTTGCCGTAATTAAATCGGTACCAACGTTGTTGATGCTGGTTTTAGCGTGTCAAACGGTACGTGGTGCCGTGATGACACCGCAAAAAGCTCAAGACGTTTTTGTCGAGGCTGCACGTTTGTTTGAAAACAACGAACTTCAGCGGCACCAAATGGAACTTGACACCAAAATTACGGAAACACATACCGAGAACGAAGCGAAACTCCTGAACGAGAAAAAGGAATTAGGTGAACGATTTATCCGTTTGGAATTCAACCGAATAGCTGCGATGTATCAGGGTATTATTGATTCCGGTGTTGAGTCCGGCCCGATTTTTTACAACCAGGGAAACGCGTGGCTGTGCGGCGGAGAACCGGCAAAAGCCCTCGCTTCGTACAGACTGGCGGAAAAGTACATGCCGTTAAATCCGTATTTACAGTCGAATATAAAACTGGTGTCACAAGCAGAATCGCCTATTAATCGCGTCCTTTTTGGTAATTCATTTGTTTCGCACCTGCTTTTTTGGCAAAACATTACTTCGTATCCAACCAAGCTGAAAATCGCGGTGTCACTCACAACGGTAATATTCGTAATCGGAGTTTTACGGCTATATATACTGTCGCCCGGCACAAATTGCATGTTTTCAATTATAGGTAATCTGATGATATTCAGTACCAAACATTGGAAAACTCGGGGAAAGAGCCGACCAACGGGAGGCGGTACATTTAACGCGAAGCGCACCGCCCATACCGGGCTCCGGTATAAAAACCGTTTTGTTTTGATAAGCAAGACAGCTTTACGCCCTGTAATTATAATGGTTTTACTGCTCGCCACAACCTTGGGGCTGCTCTCCGCCGTTATCGATTGGCACCGCTTCGAACACTCGAAATATTGCGTCGTAAACACAGATGATACCGTTGCGAGAAAAGGTAATTCTGCCGATTACGAACCGGTTACATCAGAGCCGCTGAGCAAGTGTGCCGAGTTTATTGTCCGCGATGAGCGAGGTGACTGGCTGCAAATCGAATTGGCAAACGGAAGTCGTGGCTGGATTCCGAAAACGAACGCTATACTTTATTGATTAACAATTAAGACAAATACATAATGAAATCATTTACATTAATTTCGCTCGGATGTCCCAAAAATATGGTCGACTCCGAAAACATTGTCGGACGCCTGGTGTCAGCCGGTTACAAATTTCAACCGAAAAGCAACACGTGCGATTTCGCAATAATCAACACATGCGGATTTCTCAGTTCTGCACGTGACGAAGCACGTGAATACATTGATAACTTGCTGGAGCTGAAAGAAAAAGGGAAAATCAAGTACGTTTTCGTAACCGGATGTCTTGTGAATTTTGAAAAAGAGAGTCCGCTTGCCGAATTCCCGCAAGTCGACGCCTGGATCGGCGTGCATGACGAACCGCGAATCGTCGAAATAATTGACACCCACGTAAATTCTGCTGAAAACCAAGCCGGTGACGCTGAAAACCGAATCAGTGACGCCGTGAATGCAAAAGCTGATTCGCGTGAAACTCCACTTGGTAAATTCTGTTTTACGGAAAGAAAAAAGATTCACCTTGATGACACCAACCGTTACCTGCTTACTCCGAAACATGTCGCGTATCTGAAAATTGCTGACGGCTGTAATCGTGCTTGCGCGTACTGCGCAATACCGGCAATTCGTGGACAATACGTGAGTAAACCGCAAAATGCAATTTTGGAAGAAGCAGAAAAACTTGCTGAAAACGGAACGAAAGAATTAATCGTAATTGCGCAGGAAACGACGTTTTGGGGGAGCGACTTGCCGGACAAGCCGACTTTGGCGTCACTGCTTGCAGCACTCAAAGAGACAGAAGGAATTCGCTGGATAAGGCTTATGTACACATACCCGCAACATTTCGAAGACGAATTGATTGATTTATTTTCAGACAACGCGTCTCATGGTGTCAGTGGGTCGGGAAATGTTTCGTCCGGTGCCAGTCTTATACCGTACATTGATATTCCGCTGCAACACGCAAATGACACCATTTTGAAAAACATGCGGCGTCAGGTGAACAGGCATGACACCGAAATGCTACTTGAAAAATTACGTTCCAGGATCAAGAATCTGGTGTTACGTACTTCTTTAATTGCCGGATTTCCAGGCGAAACGGACGAAATGTTCGGAGAGCTTGTCGAATTCGCTCAAAAATGGTCTTTTGAGCGCGGCGGCGTTTTTGCTTTTTCGCCGGAGCCTGGCACCGCAGCTGAAAAAATGGATGACCAGTTACCGGAAGAAATTATTGAACAACGAACTGATGAATTACGTGAAATTCAAGACCAGATTGCTGCCGAGTTTGACGAAAGCCGAATCGGGAAGCGGTACGAAGTGTTACTTGACCAGCCGTATTACACACCTGAAGGTCAGCGTGTACCGGATGTTTTTATTGGCAGAACTTTTGCCGAGGCGCCGGATATTGACCCGGCTGTTATTGTGTCCGCCAACGCGACGCAAGGTAACAAGCTAAAGCCGGGCGAAATCATCAATTGCGAAATAGTTCAAGTTCACGATTCTAACCTGATTGCAGTTCACGTTGAATAACAAAAAAATAAAAATATTATGTCTTATGCAGTGATAATCGTAGCAGCCGGAAGCAGCAGCCGTTTCGTGAGACACGGTGAAGTTGATATCAAGAAACCTTTTGCGCTGTTGGAAAGCCGTCCCGTATGGATGCACAGCGCAGAAAAATTCGAGAGCAGAAATGATGTCAAACAAGTAATCGTAGTTGTTTCACCGGATGACAAAGAGATGTTTCTGAGCAAATATGCGGCAAATATTGCGTTTCTCGGCCTTGAAGTCGCAATTGGTGGTAAAGAAAGAACCGATTCCGTTGAGAACGGACTTGCAAAAGTTCGCCCTGAAATCGAATACGTTGCGGTTCATGACGCCGCTCGGCCTTGCATTTCACCGATTTGGATTGATAACGTGTTTGACGCCGCTGCTAAAACTGGTGCCGCGATTCTTGCCGCACCGATCACCGGCACAATCAAACGTATCAAATCGGAAACCGGAACGAAATCTAATTGCGTAATCTGCGAAACTGTGTCACGTGAAAACTTGTGGGAGGCGCAAACGCCGCAAGTTTTTCGAACCGAATTGTTAAAAGAAGCTTATGCGAAACGCGGGAACTCGGCTGTCACCGACGACGCAGAGCTTGTGCAAAGACTCGGACACCCCGTTACTGTTGTGCCGTGTGATAGAATGAATATTAAAATCACAACCCAAGCCGACATGAAACTCGCGGAAAAAATCTTGCCAACGCTGCCGAAAAATGGTGGGCTTTGGTAGGCAAAATGTAAAGATTATTTGTAAATATATAACGCAATAATACAAGCGAAAATAATACCGGCGGACTTACGTCCGCCGCTCGCGGGTGTGCTACGTAATAATATTTAGAAATTAGATCAATTTACGCAGGTGGTCAATGCTCCGTGCGGCTTGATCAACGGTGCCACACTCGACGCTGAAAACGATATCAATTGGTAACGGTTTGCATATTGCGATTACTTTTGCCCAATCAATGACGCCGTCACCGCAGGCACACCCAACCGGAGTACCGGTGACTTGGCCACGTTCTGCGTCGGATTGCTGAACCGAAATGTCTTTCGCGTGCAAGTGAATAAGTATGTCTTTTACCGCTTCCAACCATTTATACGGGTCTTGGCCAGCGAGGTAACTGTTTCCAGTGTCAAAGTTTGCGCCAATCGCAGGTGAACCGGCCAATTTAATGATTCGGTCATAAAGTTCAGGTTTTACAGTATACTGCTGGTGCGGCTCAAGCCCGATTTTAATATTTCTCGACTCAGCAAGTAGCGACGCTTCTTTAAGAACGTATTTCATCAGCGTGAAATCTTCTTCCATACTGGTCCACGGCTGTTTCGGCCCTTCATCAGTTGTCAGAATCGGTGCCCCACACTCGGCGGCAAAACGAACCGCTTGCTTGAGATATTCTGTTGATACTTCCGGTTTGCATAACGGACAATGCGACGAAAGAGCGGAACATTTTACTTTACTTTTTTCACAAGCGCGACGAATACGGTACGGATCATCAAACATTGAAACGCTATGAAAGTAGCCCGCCTCACTAAGAAGTTCACGGCCAAGATGAACCATTGGTTCGACATATTCGTACCCAAGTTCCGCTGCTTTCGCAACTCCCCATTCAAAAGATTTATCTTCATGTCGTACAAACTCAAGGTTGACGCCAAGCAGAATTTTTCCCATTATATTATTCTCCTAAATACAATTACTTTTTTTAATGTGAAATAAAATACAAATCCAAAATAAATATTGAAACCGCTGATACTGAAGCAACAGCTAAACACCAATGACAAATTTGAATTTACTGTGTAATACTAAAGTGTACTTGTTTTTGCAGACGAAATCAATCCTATTCGGAAAAAATGAAAAAGCGGAATCAGTT
>JBOFQC010000886.1:0-3279 GCA_051660725.1 Thermoguttaceae bacterium | reverse complement strand
GGTTTCGACGGGGCTTACAACGACATATCTGTACGATAATATGAATCGGCTAGTCAAATTGTCGAATTTCCGTGACGATAATAACAACGGTGTCATGGACGCTGGCGAAGGCGTATCGCAGTTTGATTATCTGCTTGATGCGAAGGGAAATAAGACCCATGCAACGGAAAAATTCTGGACAGAGTACGGTCTGCAAAAGAATGAAATCGACTGGGCTTACGATGATCTTTCTCGGATGGTGAAGGAAAAATTTGACCATTACAATGACGAGTTCGATCAGACCAGTGAATGGGTTTACGATTTGGTCGGCAACAGATTGCGGCAGACAATCGACAAAGGCAATGATGGCTCGATTGACGAAACGACAAATTATTCTTATGATTCAAACGACCGGTTGACACTGGAAACGTCTGGTTCAAAACAAACGCAGTACGGCTATGACCACACGCAGCAGACGGGCAAAATCGTTACGGAAAATGGAGTTCTTGTTTCAGAAACCGTGTTTGAATATGACGCACAAGGTCGCATGGCTGTCGTTACAACGATAACGGGCAATAAAACGGACATCGTAAAATACTTCTATGGTGCTGATGGAATCCGTGTTGCTTCGGAACAAGAAACATGGTCAGACGGTCTTCTTGTAACAAAAACACGCACAGAACACGTCAACGATTCAAGAAGCATCACCGGTTACAGTCAAGTCCTAAAACAAACAGATTTTGACGCAGAAGGAAATGTTACAAAAACTGTTTCTTATGCGATAGGGCACCAAAGAATTTCGCAAACCGTAACGGATGCAAATTCCAACCAGCAGGAATACTTCTTCACGTTCGACGGACACGGAAGTACGCGAGTTCTACTTGATGCAACCGCTGCTGCGGTACAGCTTTATTCCTTCGATGCCTACGGTAATGCACTCGGTTTCAATCCGGCTGAAGCTCTGACGGAGTTCTTGTACAGTGGCGAACAATTCGATTCTAAAATTGGTCAGCAGTATCTCCGGGCAAGATATTATGATCCATCGACTGGAATATTTAATCGCCTTGACCCATTCTTTGGTAACTTGAGCGATCCGCAGAGTTTGCACAAGTACGCCTATGTTCATGGAAATCCTGTGATGGGCATTGACCCAAGTGGGATGATGACCATGGGAAGTATGATGTGTTCCATGTCAATTGGTGGAGCACTCATTGGCGGTAGTTTTGGTGCCTATCGTGATGGACTTCAAGGTGCTCTCGTTGGGGCATTTGCTGGCGGAGTGTCTGGAGCTGCCGTTGCGCTTGCTTCGCCTGCTTTGGCTGGTTTCTTCGGCACTGGTTTTTGGGGCGGTATTGGATTTGGAATGTCTGTTGGGGGATTGGGCGGGGCTGTCAACGGTGGCATATACGGCACTCTTCTCAAAAACGGAGAATTTGGCTTTCATTTGCGGCATGGTTTCGGAATGGCTCTAATTGAAGGAGGAATGGGAGCTATTGCTGGTGGAGTTTTTGCGGGAGTGGTACCGCTTGCTGGCATTATTGCAGGTAGAGTTGCGAGACCTATCGGCATAGCAAGCCAACAGTTGAAGGACTCCATGATGGGGATCGCCAAATCTCCAGCCTTTCAAAGCCGTGTAGAATACTGGATTAAATTAACCGGTCGACCATCGATTAACTGGAACAAGTTCATTGACAAGCTGGACGATGCCATTTTTCAAATTCATGACGGACCGGGTTATAAAGCATGGGCTGGCTTGGACGAAACAGGTGAAAAGTTGTTCTTCAGTGTTTCAAAACACACCGGTCTACAAGGTCAGAGCCACGAACTGTTTCACGGCGCGCAAGAATTTATGGAACCCGGTTTGATGCTAGCGGCACAACAGGGAAATCTCGGTCCCTTTTCTATTGCTGCAATTGAAGCCTCGGCGAATCTTTATGGAAGTCCGGGTATTGGGCTAACTGCAACCGGCGTTGGAGCAATTGTTACTTATCGCTACGCATTTCCTACAGCAAGTACTATGCTTGACTACTTTATGCTTTTGGGTGAGTTTGACAAGTAGTTGATAATCTTTAAAACAGGAGAGTATATTATGAATTAACGGGTGCGATATGAACTGGAATCTTCCTTATTTTGCGAGACTGTTTATTGTTTTTGGTAGCACAGGATTGCTTGCTCAAGTATGTGCCGATAGTGTGAACACCAATTTTTATAACGAACATTTGATGTCAATACAAGTAATGTTGCTGTGGTGGATTTTCCTTTTGCCGTTACTCATATCCGGACTCATTATGATTTGTGAAGACAGAAAAGCTGGAATAAAGGAAGAAGGATATTTTCCAAATTTCAAAAGAGCATTTATCATGATATTGACGAATAAAAATCCGGCATCGCTGGAGTGTGAGGATAGGACAAATCGGAATATCCAAGAATCAGAGCAAGATATGGAAAGTAAAGAAAAAGGAGCAAAAGAGAATACTACTGTTAAATCGGAAAAATCGGATGAGAAAAGATATCGAGGATAAATGCTGCTGTTGCCGTAATTGTCAATTGATTCTGACTTTATGTGTTCCATAACATCCGTTATAAAATTGAGCGACCATGATTTGCATTTCAAAACCACTGAAATACAAGCGGCGACGTGCTGTTTGTAACAACCAACGCTTCCCTGAAAGAACGCCAGTAAAGTTCTTGGGCGAGGCTCAACGAACCATAACACACGTCATCGGACACCAAAGAATTGCGCAAACTATAGAAAGCGCAACAGAAAATGTCACGCATTTCTTTACGTTTGACGGACACGGTTCGACTCGTGCAATGCTAAATTTTGCAGGGACAATAGCGCAACTCTATTCCTTTGATGCGTATGAAAATGCGATTGGCTTCGATCCAAAAGCGGCGTTGACGGAGTTTCTGTACAGTGGCGAACAATTCGACGCGAAAATCGGTCAGCAGTATCTGCGTGCAAGATATTATGACCCATCGACAGGACGTTTCAACAGGTTAGACCCGTTCTTTGGTAATCTCTCCGACCCGCAGAGTCTGCATAAATATCTCTACACACATGGCGACCCTGTCAATGGAATTGACCCAACGGGTCACTTTGTCCAGACAATATGCGTAGCTGCAATTCAAATGGGATGGCAAGGTATCACAGCAACAGCCGCCAGGGCGTGCGCGCCATTTTAGGGGGCTTGCGCATTTTGGGCGATGAAGTAGAATCTCTGTTTTGAACTTTTGATGCCGTTCAGACCGTCGCAACTTTTACAAACAGATGATTCATGACAAAAAAATTCATTCACC